>NZ_QQPQ01000017.1 GCF_003346715.1 Oceanispirochaeta sp. M1 | reverse complement strand
ATTACAGTATTATTCATGGCAGTTTTGCTCCGATAATTTTAAAAATTTGGTTATTTTATTATATTTTATCTGAGCAATCTTGCCTATTTCTTTTTATTGAAAGGAATTAACAACTGCGAAAGTTGAGAGGTTTATTAAAGGGAAAAGTATTAACAACTTCGGGATTTGGTTTTGTTGAAAATGTTGTTTTCGATACTCACTTTATGACAAGAGGCCGTATTGGTCGTTTAATTCAGATTGTAACAACGAATCCCACTTGTATAGGAGTGGGGTTGGGAGAAGATTCAGGGATTGTCTTAAATGGTGATGGAATCGGAGAGATTATCGGAACAGGACAGGTCATAATCGTAAATGGTAGTAATATTATTCATTCGAATATAATCGATATAGAACCGGGTGAAGCAATAGCTGTTGAAAACATTCAAATTCACTCTCTTGTTGATGGATATGGATACAACTTTAAAAAAAGAAAATTTTTAAAACCATCACAAATTGGAGAATTAAGTGATTGAAATACAAGAATTAAGAGCACTACGCGGTCCTAACAGACATACAAGGCACACAGCCATATTTATGGCTTTAAATATCAGGGATTATGAAGAACAACCTTCAAATAAAATTGATGGATTTGCTGATAGACTCCTTGAGCTAATTCCCACTTTGTATAATCATAAGTGTTCAATTGGAAAACCTGGTGGTTTTATCCAGAGATTGCACTCTGGAACCTATGCAGGACATATAATCGAACACATTGCAATTGAACTACAATGTTTATCAGGTATGGAAGTTCAATATGGGAAAACTCTGGATACAACACAAAAGGGAATCTACCTCGTTGTTTTTAGATATCTTGTAGAATCGGCAGGTTTAATGGCTGCCCGGAAAGCAGTAGCTTTATTTGAAGCAGTAGCTGAAGGAAGAAGCTTTGATCTTGAGCAGGTGATTTTTGAGCTCAAGGTATTACGGGAAGATGATATGTTGGGACCAACAACGGAAAGTATTGTTGAAGAGGCGAAATCGAGAGGAATCCCTTATATCCGCCTAAATAATGATAGTCATATTCAATTAGGATATGGATCGCATCAAAAAAGAATTCAAGCTTCCATAACCTGCCAAACTTCAGCGATAGCTGTAGAAACTGCTGATGAGAAAACAAGAACGAAAGAACTATTGAAAAAATCAGGAATTCCCGTTCCATACGGAAAAAAGGTTTCGACTGTAGAAGATGCCTTAGCTTTGTTTAATAAAATGGACACTGCTGTTGTTATCAAACCGGAAATTGGAAATCATGGAAGAGGTGTCAGCATCAATATAACAAATGCAGATCATTTCCAAAAAGCTTTTGAAGCAACTCATAATGAACATTCAGATGTGATCGTAGAGCAATTTGTAGAAGGTTTTGATTTCCGTTTGTTAGTAATAGATGGAATACTTGTTGCTGCTGCAAAAAGAGAACCTGCTCATGTTATTGGTGATGGAAAATCATCTATCAAAGAACTTGTACAAAAAATCAATGAAGATCCTCGTCGTGGTTTCGGTCATGAAAAAGTATTAACAAAGATTGAAATTAATGAGGCAACTGAAGAAATTCTGTCATATAAGGGATATTCATCCAATTCTTCTCCTCATTTCGGAGAAAAAGTTTATTTGAGCGCTACCGCTAATATTAGTCAGGGAGGTACTGCAACTGATGTTACAGATGAAGTCAGTCCCTCGATTCGTTTAATGGCACAAAGGACAGCAAAAATTATTGGCTTAGATTGTGCCGGAATCGATGTGTTGGCGAATGATATCTCACTTCCTTTAAAAGAATCAGGCATTCATGTGGTTGAAGTTAATGCTGCTCCTGGATTCAGGATGCATTTAGATCCGACATCCGGGCAATCACGTAATATTGCAAAACCTTTAGTTGATATGCTTTTTAGAAACGGTTACATACAAGTTCCTGTTTTGGCCGTAACAGGAACTAATGGCAAGACTACAACCGCTAAACTACTTAACCATATATTAAAATATGCAGGAAAAAATGTCGGTCTCGCATGTACAACAGGAATTGAAATAGATGGTAATCCCATTTTAAATGGTGATTATAGTGGTCCGGAAGGTGCCCAAGTTGTAATGAGAGAAACAACTGTAGATCATATTGTATTAGAAGTAGCACGAGGTGGAATTGTCAGACGGGGAATGGGAATCGATCAAGTTGATGTTGGTATTGTATTAAATATTGGAACAGATCATATAGGATCAGACTGGATCGAAACTCAGGAACAGCTAAGCTTAGTAAAATCAACAGTTATAGAAGTTGTTAAAAAGAATGGCACTTCAGTTTTAAACGCAGACGATATAGCAACGATGAACATTCGGGATCGTGCCCGGGGAAATGTAATTCTCTTTTCCCTAAACCCAAAAAATCAAAAAATTATTGAACATATTGCAAATGGAGGTACTGTCGTTTTAACAGAAAATCTATGGGTGATTATTCGAAATAACCTTCTAGACATCAAAGTTTGTTTACTTGATGAAATACCAATAACTTTTGGAGGAATTGTTGATTTTAATATCTCAAATGCTCTGGCGACAGTTGCGGCTCTACATGGTATAGGTATGCCATTAGAGCAAATTAGAAACGGTATTCAGACTTTTTATCCTTCAGCTAATCAAAATCCTGGACGTATGAATTTATTTGACTTTCAAAAATATAAAGTCCTAATTGATTATGGTCATAATCCGGATTCAGCCCGGGCATTGTCAAAATTATTACCTTGTCTTTCTCAAGGACGAAAAATTGCCTTATGTCACGGTACGGGAAATAGAACCGATGAACAATTAATATTATTGGGAAAAACGCTGGCAAAACTATATGAGTACATAGTCCTGGCTGATTTTGATCCACGGAATAGACCCCTGGGGGAAACTTGTGAATTGGTTCGCAAAGGTTTAATTTCTGAAGGAACCAAAGAAGAAAATATTAAAATTGTTTTAAAATCAGAGATAGCATTGGATTATGTTTTCTCAAAAGTTGAAACAGGAGATCTTCTTGTTATCCAACCTGATGAACTCGAACCTATAATGGGGCAAATTCTGGAAAGATATCGGAATTTTCTTGAATCATTTCCCGTTGATGAAGACAAAGGGAAATAAATATATATATAAATCCGAAAGAGATGAATCAAATGCTTTATTAATGACTCAACTTTTATAATTGTTAATTCCTTTCAATAAAAAGAGATAGGCAATAGTTTAGGTATAATAAGTAATCTTAACCTAAATTTTTTCTCTGGTAATAATTGATATCACTTTTCAGGCAGATTAAAATAATCCTGGAAAATCAATTTTTACTGGTAGAAGATTATATCAATAGAATATTGGATAAATGGATGGAATCTTTCTCGGATTCTTTGAGTGGATTTATCTAACAATGTTTACTGCGAAAGTTGAGTTTATAAGATTTACAAATCCCGGGGGAAAGGCATCGATGTCCTTACGGGGATAGTTAATGAGAGTTGTTCCATTCCAGCGGGTAAAACCTGCCTGGGTGCCTATCCATAAAAAACCGTAACTATCCTCTTCAATGACAATTACTGAGTTCTGAGCAAGTCCCTCATCAACGGTGAGAGATTGAAAGATCTCAGACTTCTCCAGAGAAAAGACATTTCCGAAAACTGTCAAAAACAGGATAAGAGTCAGGCTGCTTTTTCCCATAATCAATCCGGATTTTTATTGAATATTTCCAGAAAGGCATCTTTATTCTGAACAAACAGCTCAACCAGTTCAGGATTAAACTGTGTTCCCGAGCCTTCTTCTATTATTCCCACGGCTTTTTCAAAGGGCCATGCCTTTTTATAACATCTGTTTGAAAGAAGGGCATCCGTCACATCCACAAGACTGACAATCTGTCCCTCTACAGAAATGTCTTCAGCAATCTTGCCACCGGGATAGCCACCGCCGTCCCATCGTTCATGATGATCAAGGGCAATACGGGCAGCCATATTTATTATGGGATTATCTGTATTTTTCAAGATTTCATACCCTTCCATGGAGTGCTCTTTCATAGTGATCCACTCTTCAGCAGTCAGTGCTCCCGGCTTATTCAAAATGGCATCGGGGGTTCCGACTTTTCCTACATCATGCAGAGGAGCCGCCATCTGGATACACTCAATAAAATCCGCTGTTTTACCGTAGAGCTCTGCAAGAAATGCAGCGAAGTCTCCCACACGGTTAACATGAGAACCTGTTTCCCTGGAACGGCTCTCCATTGCACCTCCGAGAAGACGGATAAGCAGTCGCTGACTCTCCTGTATTTCATCATGAAGCATCAGATTTTCATAGGACAGAGAAACATTAGATGAAAACAGATTCAAAAGCTTTTCATCCTCCTCAGTCAAAGGCTCCCGGCTCTTCAAAGCCATAATAATCTCATTTCCCCTCTGGGTCTTCTGATAATGGATATAGTAAGGATGTTCTTTGATATCCTGATGATTAATCATACTGTTATTAATAAGGTCGTGGATACGCCCTTCAAGACTCTGCATATCCTCTTCCTGATAAATATTTATACTTTCGGGAGTCATTGCCAGGACTCTTGTCTTCTGTCTCCCTTTGGATACAGTAAAACTTTCCGTTGGTTCCAGAAGAAGCTGGCCGCGATCGGTACCGGTGAAGCCTTCTATCTGTTTTAACAGAGAGGATGCAAATTCAGGCAGATTCTTGGCGGTACTTATACTTGTAATGGAATCTACAAGCTGTTCAATATTACTGCGCTGTTTCTTTAAGGAATTGATATCTCTGTAGGAACGTAGGGAAGTATAGAATAAAGCCTCAAGATCGCTCTGTTTCAGCTCTGTTTTGTTTTTATAAGCATCAATATCATAATCCTTGATAACAGAGTACTCAGGAGCCACTCCCGGTTGACCTGTTCTGAGAATAATCCTGGTATAACTGTTCTTACATTCATGACGAATAAAATCTGCCAGCTTCAGCCCCGAATCATCCTCTTCCATAACAACATCAAGTAGAATTACGGCAAACTGATTCTCTTCCGAAACTAAAAAATCCCGCGCTTCCCCGGCACTGTAGGCACTGTAAAATTTAAGAGTTCTATCCTGAAAAGTAAAACGTCTGAGAGCCTGACGTGTAATTAGATGAATCTGATCATCATCATCAACTATCAGAATATTCCAGGGAGACAATTTAGTTTTTTTAGTATTTCCTTCTGATGCATCTGTTTTCTTAAGCCAATCCATAAAATAATCATAGTTGTAAATATTGGACAATTCAATTGACTTTATGGGAAATCACAATCTTTTGTAACAGCTGGGCCTCAGCTCAAAAGAGTCGGTCCATAACGGTAACTCCCCGCCCTTTGAAGCTGTTCATGTCACCTAGTTCTGTTAAAGACTCAGTCAGAGTGATCCGCTTTTCGATTAGAAAGCATCCTGATTTTTTCAAGAAAAAATTATCGAATTAAATTGATTTTTATAATCAGTAAATATATACTGTTTCCAATTACACCGAACCTATTCCATGAATGCGTTCGGTGTAATGTTTTATTTAAGAACAAGGAAAAGAAAATTTATGAAAAAGATTCTCACTTTTATTCTGGTCACAGCATTGTCTGTAATCATTTTCGGATGTGGCAGTAAGGCTCTTTATGAACCTGGCACATATACCGGAGGAGCTCCTGGTATACATGGAGAGGATGTCGTTCTCGAAGTAACAGTCGACAAGAAAGAGATCATAGAGATCAAGGTCATTGAAAACAATGAAACACCCGGAGTATCGGATGTGGCTTTCGAGAGAATTCCTCTAGCGATCATCAATGGTCAAACACTTAATGTTGATACCGTTTCCGGAGCTACCTTCTCAAGTAAAGCCATCATTGGAGCTGCAACTGAAGCCTTAAAAAAGGCTGGTGCAGACATAGCCGAACTGATTGAAGGAGCAAAAACTGAAGCAGATACTGTTTCTGCGGCAACCGAAGTTTTAAATGCTGATATCGTTATTATCGGAGCTGGTGGTGCCGGGCTTGCGGCTGCTGTCTCTGCCAATCAGAATGGTGCTTCTGTAATCGTACTGGAAAAGATGCCTCAGATTGGTGGTAATACCATCATTTCCGGTGCTGCCTACAACTGTGCAGATCCGGAATTTCAGGCGAAATTCGGTATAGAAGACTCTGTGGAAAAGCATTATGAGCAGACCTTCAACGGCGGTGACAAATTGGGAGACCCTGTTCTTATCCAAACATTGGTAGAGAACGCCCTCCCCACACTAAAGTGGCTGGACGGTATGGGAATGGAGTTCAAAGATCATATCTTTACCGTACTGGGCGGTCTCTGGCCAAGAGCTCACAAGCCGGTTAAGCCTCTGGGAACTGGATTTATCGAAACCTATATGAACTATATCAATGCTCATGATGACATTAAGATTATCACTGATACCAAAGCAACTGAAATCTACCTGGAAGAAGGAAGAGCCAGTGTAGTTAAAGCCACGGGTCCAAACGGAACAGTTATTGCTCAAGGTCATAAAGCTGTAATCATTGCTACCGGAGGATTCGGTAACAATATTGAAATGCGTCAGAAATATAACAAGCTCTGGGCTACTCTTGATGAAAGTATCAAAACAACCAACCATCCAGGTGCTACCGGTGACGGTATCGTTATGGCTGAAAAAATCGGTGCGGCTCTTATCGGAATGGAGTATATTCAGCTGCTTCCCATGGGAGACCCCAAAACCGGAAGTCTTTTAGGAAACATTGAACAAGGTGTTGAAAACCGGATATTTGTCAACAAAGACGGTAATCGATTTGTTGATGAAGGCGAAAGACGAGACGTTATGACCAAGGCTCTCTTCGATCAGGAAGATGCCTATATGTGGATTGTATTGGATTCTCATAATTATCCGACCAGAGAGACTAAAAACAACTTTAATGAATCGATACAGGAAATGCTGGATCAGGGTCGGGCTTTCGAAGGTAATACCATTGAAGAACTGGCTGGAAAGATCGGTGTGGATTCTGCCAAGCTGAAAGCCGCTGTTGATGGTTTCAATGCAGCTGTAGAATCAGGCAAACCTGATTCATTTGGACGGACTCTCTTCGATCAGAAAATCGATACTCCTCCCTACTACGCCGGCGCACGGATGCCTACGGTCCACCACACTATGGGTGGTATCAAGATCAATGCAAAAACCCAGGTTATAGATTCCGAAGGTAATGTAATTCCCGGGCTTTATGCTGCAGGTGAAACTACCGGAGGTATACATGGGGCTAACCGTCTTGGTGGTAATGCTCTTCCGGATATCAATGTATTCGGTAAAATTGCCGGAGCCAATGCGGCCGCTGAACAATAAAGTCTTCAGAATTATTTAATAGAGCTGTCCGGTGAAGTACCGGACAGCTTTTCAGAAAGCTTCAATACCTCTTAAAGCTCGGTCAACTGTTTCCACCATCCTTTCTTTCAGATCGAAATCTCCTTCATAAAGACACCAGTGAAAAACAACTCCTCTCGCACAAACAAACAACCACTCACAACCTTCTTCCGGAGAAACAGTCAATTTAAGATTTCCCAAATCCACCTCATCACGAATCAGTTCTGTAAGACGAGTCTGCATGGGTCTGCCTTTCTTAATGAATATCTTATTCTTCCAGGTGTAAAACCTCTTTGAGAATTCTAAACCACTTGATATGACCAGTTCTGCATAAGTGCGCATATATTCCAAAACAACAACCCGTCCTATAAAGTTCTGAGCACTGCTGGTATTCCAAATATTGAAATCGTCATCAGCCATACGGAAGGTTTCTTCCAGAATGCTGTCTTTTGATGGGAAATAGTGGTAAAAGGCTCCCACAGAACAGTCAGCTTTCCTGCAAATCTCCGTGATGCTTGTTTCATCAAATCCTTTATCTGAGAATAAGGCAATTCCAGTTTCATAAATTCTTTGTTTTGTTTGTTCAGCCTGTTTGTCCCGGGATGTTTTCTTTTTTTTGATTTCACTCATAATAACCATATTAAATCTTTTATAAATAAAGATACAAGCGGCTTTTGAGAAGCTCAAGGATGATCTGTCCTTACTGTTCTTTTTCAAAGTCCCAGGAAAAGTTCTATGATTGAAGCAGAGGTGACACAGATGCTTTATACAGCCTTTTTGAGAGGAATCAATGTTGGGGGGCATAGGAAAATAAAGATGGCCGACCTTAGAAGCCATCTGGAAAATCGGGGTTGTACGAGGGTAAAAACATATATTCAAAGCGGTAATATTGTGTTTGAAGCTGATGAAAACACCATGACAGGCAAAAGACTGGAAAACCTGCTCCTTGAGCATTATGGATTTGAGGTTTCTATCGTTCTACTGCCATCCCAGGAGCTTAAACAGATACTCATAAGTTTTCCATTTGGAGAAAACCATCCCGACACAGCCGGAAACAAAACCGTATTCACCTTTATTGATTCAGCTAAAGGCAGCAGTGCAGAAGAGATAAATAAACTGAAAGAATTTGCCAGCAGCTCCGAGAAATTAGTATATTCAAAACAGGGATACTGGCTCCACTGCCCCGAAGGATATGGTAAAACTAAACTGTCCAATGCTCTCATTGAGAAAAAACTGGGTAAATCCGCCACCACACGCAACCTGAGGACCCTGAAAGCAATGGTCCTCATGACTGAGGAGACTTAAAAAAGAATGGATGATCTACAACTTATAGTTGATTTCCACGTAGACGGAGAACGTCAGGGACCCGGAAGCCATGAGGAGACTGGAAAGGCCCTCAAGCTCAGTGGAATTCAACCTTCTGAAGAACTCAAGATAGCCGATATAGGCTGCGGGTGCGGAGCACAGACTCTGGACCTGGCAAAACTGACTTACGGCAAGGTAGTTGCTGTAGACCTATTTCCCGAATTTTTAAACGAAGTCAAACATA
This sequence comes from Oceanispirochaeta sp. M1, assembly GCF_003346715.1. Taxonomy (NCBI): domain Bacteria; kingdom Pseudomonadati; phylum Spirochaetota; class Spirochaetia; order Spirochaetales; family Spirochaetaceae; genus Oceanispirochaeta; species Oceanispirochaeta sp. M1. The sequence continues at coordinate 119,800 of NZ_QQPQ01000017.1, read as the reverse complement.
AAGCCGACGAAATGGGAGTCTCCGACAGAATCAACACCCTTCAATGTTCCATGGAGAACCTCCCTTTTGAGGAAGAGTCCCTTGATATTATCTGGTCGGAAGGTGCCATCTACAACATGGGTTTTCAGAAAGGACTGCAGGCATGGAACAAATTCCTGAAACCCGGTGGAATCATCGGAGTTACTGAAATAACCTGGCTGAAGGATAAACGTCCGGAAGAACTGGAAGAGTTCTGGGCCGGGGAATACTCGGAAATGCACACTGAAGATGTGAAACGGGAACAGATGAAGCAGAGTGGATTTGAACTGATCGGCAGTTTCACCATCTCTGAAGAGAGCTGGGAGAACAACTATTATGCTCCCATGCTGAAAAGAATTCCCGATTTCCTCAGCCGTCACAAGGCCGATGAAAAAGCGAAAGAACTGGTCAGGGAAGAAAAAAATGAAATTGAGTTATACCACAGATACAAGGACTACTACGGCTATGTATTTTATATAGGCCGAAAAATCTAAATAGACCCAGCTACTGAAAAAAATCAACGACACATCATCCTACACAAATGTATGAAACAGGCCCATATTATAGAAATTTACTCAAAATCAGTGATTTCTATTGTGCTTTTTTATCATTTTTTGTTACTGTCTCTCTGTGGTCAGACCTGTCTGACCTCTACAACTTCATAAAAATTCCGAGCGCTGACATTGAGGACGGGAAGCCTGAACATACCTTTAAAAGGGTATCGCGGTCGCGCAAAAATGCTGACATGAACTGTCCAAGTCATGATCTGAGCATCTGTGCCGGAATTGCACCTGTTCTTCCTGAATGCAGATGATCATTTTATAAATACAGTTCCGCAGCAAATACTTTTTGTGAGGAAAAAGAAATGATACACAACTATCTGGATATTACAGAACGGGCCCGCACAGGTGCTCCCCTTTCCAAAGAGGACTGGGACTTCAGAATTATCGAAAAAGTACAGGCTCTCGTAGATAAATACGAACTGACCTGGGATAAACAAAAAATCACCGACAATAATCCCGATCTGGCTGACAGAATATTTAAAGCGGGTAAAGAATTGATTCTTGATACGGGGGTTTATGCCCTGAGTCGCGGAAGAATTATTGAACTGAGTGAAGAAGAGATTGAAGAGGGGATTCACAAGATGAACCGCCCTCTTGTTATGGGAGAGGGAAAAGATTCATGCACCCTGTTTCCCAGAGATATTCAGGATACCGAACCGCCGACGATCTGGGCGGGAAATCCGGGTGTCCCCACTCCTGAAAAGATATTTAAAGCCTCTGTAAAAAGCTGGGCACAGGAACCTCTGGTGGATCTGATCACCTGCGGTTCCCTTGTGGATGTGGACGGAGTCAATGTTGAATCCGGAGAAGTCAGTGAACTGATTGCCTCCAGAAGAGAACTCTCCTACCTCAGACAGGTGAGAGAAGAGGTAGGCCGTCCCGGAATGGGGATGCTGGCTGCCGAGAGCAGTGTAACTGAGATTGGAGATCTGGCGGCAACCCACCCCGACCTGCTTCGCCCCTGCGACTCCCACCTGGTTGCCATGTTCAATGAGCTGATGATTGATCAGGGAAATATGATCCGCGCTGCAAACTCCCAGTTCTACGGAATGGCCAACGCCTCTCTGGCAACAGTCATGGTCGGAGGACTGGCTGGAGATGCTCCCGGAGCGGCAGTTGTACAGGTAGCCTCCTTCCTGGCGGCCAATATTGTCTGTCTGGCTGACTATCACCTCTGTCACCCCATACATATCCGTTATGTGGCCACCTCGGCTCCGGGGTGTATGTGGCTTCAGAGCATCGTCTGTCAGGCCTTTGCCAGAAATGCTCCTGCGGTAATTGTCTGCGATGTTTACCCCAAGAGCGGTGCTCTGACAAAGGAACTTCTCTATGAAGTGGCAGCCAACTCTCTGGCTATAACCTTAAGCGGCGGTCACCTTGAAGGTGTAGGCTCTGCCGACGGCAGCAGACCCAATGGAACAGGTCTGGAAGTACGCCTTATGGCCGAAGTAGCCCATGCGGCTGTCCGTCAGGAGATGACAATGGAAGAGGGGAACAAGATAATTCTCTCACTCCTGAAAAAATATGAGCATGTTCTGGAGATGGAAGGCGGAAATCCCGGTCAGTCCATTGAAGAAGCCTATGACCTGGTTACAGTTAAACCTGTTCCACAGTGGACGGCACTCTATGAAGAGGTAAAAGCAGAACTCCGGGAAGCCGGAATCAATTTTTAATAAAACCATGTATTCAACCGGAGTCCTGTACTCCGGAATAAACACTGCTGGGAGAAAGTAATGGTAGTTTATACGATTTTTAATGTGGCGGTTCTTGTTGTGCTGGGGCTTATTGCCCGTTTTACAGACAAGAACAAGGTGGAAAAGGAAGTAGGTGGATATTCTACACAGAATCTGGTGATCGTAGCAGTACTGGCAGCAATTGCCGGTGTTATCAACACAGGTGTCGGTAACCTCTGGTACCTTGCCAACACCTCCCTTGGTCCCCTGGGTGGTGCTCTGATTCAGGGTATGTTTATGTGGGCCTATATACTGGCTGTTTTTATTGTCCGCAAGCCCGGTGTTGCCCTGATTTTCGGTCTGATCGAAGCCTCTACAGAGGTTCTCCTGGGTAATGCAGCTGGAATCGGAACTCTGGGATGGGGAATCTCACAGGGTCTGGCTATTGAAGCCATCCTTATGTTTGCCTCCTACTCCCGTTTCGGTCTGATTACAGCAATCATGGCTGGTATTGCATCTTCTCAGTTCGGTACAATCTGGAGCTCCATTTTCTACGGCTGGGATCCTGCCTACTCAAAAGATGTATGGCTTGCCGTACCTGTAAACATGATCTCCGGAGCTGTTTTCAGCGGTGTTCTGGGTTATGCACTAGCCAACAGACTCGCTAAAACCGGACTTCTCCGCTCCTCAAGGAAAAAATAAACATGAATGAATCTGCTGTATTCCAGGATGTATCCTACAGATATATTGAAGAGGATGATCCTGTTCTTAAAAATCTCAACTTTTCACTTCAAAAAGGGAGCTTCAATATTCTCGTCGGTCCCGGAGGAAGTGGAAAGTCGACTCTCTGTGACCTGTTCAACGGCCGGACACCCCATCTGATGGGTGGAAAGCTTGATGGAAAAGTCCTGATAGAGGGGAAATCTACAGTAGATTCTGAAATGAAAGACCTGGCCTGCAAGGTGGGCTATGTCTTTCAGGACCCTGAATCCATGTTTGCCACACTTTCGGTGGAGGATGAAATTGCCTTTGGACCGGAAAATCTTCTCTTTGAAAAAGAGAGAATTCAAAAAAGTGTGGATGAACTCCTGGATATCACAGGAATCGAAGAGTACCGGCATAACCTGGTATGGAACCTTTCAGGGGGGCAGATCCAGAAACTGGGTCTTGCCTCCGTACTGGCCATGGAACCCAGAATCATAATTCTGGATGAACCCACCGCCAACCTCGATCCTACTGCAACACGTCAGGTTCATGAACTGATTCTGAAGCTGAAAAATGAAGGAATCACAATTCTTCTGGTAACCCGGGAGCTGGATGATTTTGTCTCTGAAGCGGACCAGATACTGGTTTTGCATGATGGAAATCTGATTGCTCAGGGAGAACCCTACAGCCTGCTCCTCGAAAGGGGGCAGGAAATTGAATCTCTGGGAGTATGGCTCCCCGAGACTGTAGAAATTGGTCTGGGACTTATCAAGGCAGGACACAGTATTCCCCGGATACCTATTACAATAGATGAGATACTGGAAGAACTGTTCCGCCTGAAGCTTGTAAAAGAAGGTACAGAACTGAGTGCACCTGAAAGAACGTATCTCAGCGAAAACGGTGAAATCCTGATACAGGGTGAAGATATAAAATACAGTTATGGAAATGATCTGTATGCTCTTAAAGGCATCTCTCTTGAGATCAGAAAAGGTGAAATGCTTGCTATCGTAGGCAGGAACGGTGCTGGAAAAAGTACTCTGGCCAAACTCCTGATCGGACTTAACAAATGCCGGGAGGGAAAGCTTGTACTCTTCGGGAAAAAGTCGGTCAAATGGAAGGTTCCCGATCTTGCCAACCATATATCACTTGTTTTTCAAAATCCGGAACATCAGTTCCTTACAGACACTGTAGCCGATGAAATTGATTACAGCCTCCAGTCACAGGGAATATTTGACTCGGAGAAACTCAAAGAAGAGAGAGACAAAATTCTTAATCTTCTGGAACTCCATAAGGTTCAGGAGGCCCACCCGTTCTCCCTGTCTGCGGGAAACAAACGGCGTCTTGGTGTAGCCACCATGCTGGTGGGAGACCCCAAGGTCCTCATAGTTGATGAACCCACATACGGACAGGACAGAGAGATGACTCAGACTCTGATGAATATCATGTGCGATATTCAGAAAAGAGGCGTTTCAGTGGTCATGATCAGCCACGATATGAGACTGGTTGAAGAGTATGCGGACAGAGTGGCTGTATTCAGTGAAGGACTCAAACATTTTGACGGCATTCCTACAGAACTATTTAAGACACCCGAGATTCTTGATAAGGCAAACCTGCAGCAGACCCTTCTGAACCAGATTTTAAGAAAACTGGAAGATCGCGGAGTAATAGTGAATGGACACATTCCCGGAACCTCAGCATTTCTTCGGCTTCTGGATAACTGCGGGAACAACCAGAATAGTAAGGAGCAGTCCTGATGTCACAGAACAATTTTCTCAGCTATAAAAACAGAGGCTCCCTGCTCAACCGAACCTACCCCTTTGTCAAATTGATATGGGTTTTCATGGTCGCCCTAGGGCTGTTTCTCTTTAAGACACCAATCTCCGGAGGAATCATGTTCCTCCTTGTTCTCACAATGACTCTCAGTGCGGGAAAAATCAGTATTTTTGAAATTCTCCGCAGCGGAGTTATCGTATTCGGATTGGGATTTCTACTGATGCTCTTCCACTTCTTCATAGATCCGGGTGAAACAGTCTACTCCCTGGGATTCCTGACTATCACTGATTACGGCCTGATTCAGGGACCCGTATTCTTTTTCAGACTGTCTGTTATCGTATTATCCAGTTTCGTATTGATCTGGACCACAGACACAAGAGACCTGATGACATCTCTTGTAAAGGTCGGCATGCCCTACCGTTATGCATTCACCGTTTTCCTGGCCCTGAGATTTCTGCCCCTTATTCAGAAAGAGGTGGAAGCTGTTCAATCCGCCCACTCTATTCGAGGAAGAACAACAGGCTCAGGTCTGGGTCACCGATTCAAACTGTGGCAGCGATACGTTTTCACCATCCTGATAAACGGACTTCGCAAGGCGGAGGTAACAGCGGACGCTCTTGAATGCAGAGGCTTCGGTTATGACAGTAAAAGAACCTATCTGAAGGATGTTCATTTCAAGGCACGGGACCTTATCCTCCCCATACTTACCGGAATGATCCTGACTGCTCTGATCTATATGGAACACAGCAGCTGGAGAGGAATGCTGGGAGTCTGACAACGGGCGGAGAGTTATCCTTTCACAAATGGTCTGATAACATCCATGCTCTGGTCGTGAATCAGGCCGTTAGTGGCAAGGACTTCGGTGGGCAGTCCGTCAATTCCACCACTGTAGTCGGTCACCAGGCCGCCGGCCTCCTGGACCAGGAGAATTCCCGCGGCGACATCATAAATTTCTATATGTTTTTCCCAGTATCCATCATACTGACCACAGGCCACAAAACAGAGATCCAGAGCTGCAGAACCACCCCGGCGGAAATCACGGATATTCACCATCATCTCAGAAAAAAGAGGAAGATTGGTCTCCTTCATACCCGCTCTGATACAGGGAAACCCTGAAGCAAATACGGAATCTCCGATTTTACCAGTATCTGAGACATGGATGGGATTCCCGTTCAGGAAGGCTCCCCCGCCTCTGACAGCCGTAAAAAGATCATTCAGGGCCGGCGCAAAGACTGCGGCAAGCTCTAAACGTCCTGAGATTTCCAGAGCGATGGAGATCGAATACTGGTACTGGCCATGGAGAAAGGCGATAGTACCGTCAATGGGATCTACAATCCAGCGGCAGTCGTGACTACCGGTCTCCCCCTCTTCTTCTCCCAGAACAGCATGGTCCGGATACTTCTCTGATATTTTCTTACGGAGAAAACTCTCAACAGCCTTATCCGCCTCGGTGACAATATCTCTGTCAGTGGCCTTATGTTCAACCCGGATGGTTTTAAGTCTTTTCCTGTACTCCAGGCTGATATCACCTGCCTCTTTTATTATATCTTTCAAAAAGATCTGAGCTTCGTTTAAATTAATCATGCATCAACTTTAACAGAAAACCGGATTCAGTAATATGCTTATTCAATAAGCTTCAGGTCCTTGGGTTCTGAATTATTTCCAATATTAAAGTAGGACATAAGCTGTTTCATCTCACCCGCCTGTACCGCAAGAGTTTCTGACGTAGCTGCCATCTCTTCTGAAGAAGAGGCATTCTGCTGTATAACCTGATCAAGCTGAGTCAGTGCGATATTGATCTGTTCCACTCCGGAGTTCTGTTCCTGACTGGCTGAACTTATCTCCTCTATAAGGGAGGATGTTTTTTCAATATTCGGAACAAGCTTATCCAGCAGTCCACCGGCCTCTTCGGCAACAGATACCGACGACACAGCAAGGTCTGTGATCTCTCCTGCCGCTTTCTGACTGCTCTCCGCCAGCTTACGCACCTCTGATGCAACTACGGCAAAGCCCTTACCGTGTTCTCCCGCTCTCGCAGCCTCAATGGCTGCATTAAGTGCCAGCATATTAGTCTGCCGGGCAATCTCTTCAATAACATTTATCTTATCGGCAATATCCTTCATGGCAGACACCGCCTGAAATACAGCCTTACCGCTCTTCCGGGCATCTTCAGTAACCTGGGTAGCCAGTTTTTCGGTCAATCCGGCATTCTCTGAATTCTGCTGAATATTGGCAGCCATCTGTTCCATTGAACTTGAGACCTCCTCTGCTGAGGCGGCCTGTTCAGAAGCTCCCTCTGACAGGACCAGGGTGGCGCTGTTCATCTCGACACTGCTGTTTGCCACACTGTCGGAACTCTCCATAATACTGCCAATTATATTATGCAGATTATCTTTCATATTGTTCAGGGAATCAGCCAGATCCCCCAGCTCATCTTTCCTTTTATTATCAAAAACAGCCTGTATGTTACCTTCTGAGATCTCACCGGCAAATGATATGGCTCTTTTCAGAGGGATGGTTATTGTTCTCGATATGAGTGATGCCAGCAGAACCGCCAGAGCAGACATAAAAATTCCGATGATGATGATCACCAGGGACATCCTATTTGTAAGATAATTGATTTCGGCCTCAGGAATACTTACCAGCATAGTCCAGACATTTCCCGATGCACCAAGCTCTATGGGGATTGAATAGTTATACATTCCCCCCTTGATACCCTCTATCTCGGAATGAAAGCTGAAGGACTCTCTTCCTTCGATCCGTCCCTGGACCTCATCAGTGATCCACGAGTATGAACTAACATGCTGTCCCACCATGGATTCATCACTGGTAGCAACAAGAATTCCACCCTCTGAGACCAGTGTAAGAAAACCGTTTTCATAAATATTTACCTTGCTGATCTCTTCATTCAGATAACCTACTTCGAAGTCACTGCCCACAACGCCCGCAAATTGGTTTGAAGAGTTATAAACCGGCATGGCAATTGTCACCACAGTCTGCATTCCGTTGGAATATTCAAACTCATAGACATCGGAAACTGTTACTTTTCCTCTGTCCCTTGCATCTGTATACCAGGTGTTCGATGCAGGATCTTCTGAAAGCTCTGAAGGATAGATCCCAAGTACACCGTTTCCCTCATCATAAATCCAGGTGCTGTAGCCACCGCTCTCTCCATATGTTTCTGATCCTGCAAATTCCGCATCTCGGTTATCAAACATTCCCGGTTCAAAGGTAGCCCAGGTATCATAGATATTGGATGTCCCTGAAGAGACAACAAACCAGTTACTGAGAATTTTCGTGACAAGTTCTCTTGAGTCCTCAGTTGTTCCATCCTGAACAAGGGTCTGAACACCGGATGCCATGGATGTGGTTTCACTGATTACTGTCTGAAAGATTCCCTGAACCTCCGAGGCATAATGAGCCGCATATTCATGGGCAATGACCTGCGAATCCTTGCTGGCTATCTCTGTCGTCCTGTTTCTGGTAAACAAAACGAAGAAGGCAATAATAAATATGATCAAAAAAGAAAAAATTAGAGTTAGTTTAGTACCTATTTTCAAAATGGATCTCCTTAATTACCTGAAATTATAGAATTTTCACCACTGTATATCTAGTTTTATTGACAAAAAGATACATTCTCTTCTATATTAACTACCATGGTAGTTAATATAGTCAATCAACTCAGAGAAACAGGACTCAGTGATTATGAAGCAAGGGCCTATATGGCACTCCTGGAAGAGCACCCTCTCACAGCATATGAGTGTGCTGGAAACGCCGGCATCCCCACATCCAAGATCTATGGTGTAATGAAAAAACTGGAAGAGAAAGAACTGGTTCTGGAACTGACAGAGAAGAATAAAAAACGCTATATACCCCAGGAGCCTGAGGAGTATATTTCCTCCTACCGCTTCAAAATGGAGAAGACTCTCAAGGTGCTGAGCAAGGAATTGAAAAATCCAAGGCCGAAAAAAGAGGTTTCCTATGTCTGGAACCTCAATGAGTACTCCTCGATTATTGAAAGGGCTGAAAAGATGATCAGCCGCTGCCGGACATCACTGCTCATATCTCTGTGGGCCGAAGAATTCAGCACTCTGGCTCCCCTTATCAGAGGGAAAGAAAAGGAAGGGATAAAAACGGCTGTCGTTCACTTCGGGCAAGCTTCGGAAACAAGCAGTCAGATTTTTGAACATCCCATACAGGACACACTTTATGAGGAAAAAGGGGGCCGGGGTTTTACTCTTGTCTGTGATGGAAATGAAGCTCTCTCAGCCACTTTTTCTGATGATTCCAGCGAGGGAGCCTGGAGCCGGGGCAGAGGATTTGTCACCCTGGCGGAAGACTATATCAAACACGATATCTACATTATGAAGATTGTAAAACACTTTGATCACGAACTGGTTGAAAACTATGGTGAGGGCTATATCCTTCTCCGGGATATCTATTCAGACAGAACATTGGGAGAGAAATAATGGAAGTTTATATTGATGGTAAATGGTACGCAAAAGATGAAGCAAAAATATCGGTCTATGATCATGGACTGCTATACGGTGACGGTCTGTTTGAAGGTATCAGAATCTATGGTGGTAAAATCTTCAGACTGAAAGAGCATATAGACAGATTATCTGAAGGGGCCCGGGCCATCCGCCTGGAACTGAACCTGTCCCATGCAGAAATAATGGAGACTGTGGAAGAGGCGGTCCGCCGAAATAAAAGAGAAGAGGGGTATATCCGTCTTCTGGCCACCAGAGGGAAAGGCCCTCTGGGCATCAGCCCTTTCACCTGTCCCCGATCTTCACTGGTAATCATTGTAGAAGATATTCAGCTCTATCCAGAAGAACTCTATGCCAAGGGGATTCCCATCATTACTGCCGCCACAAGACGATTGAGCGGAAGGATCTTTGATCCCAGAATTAAGACCCTGAACTACCTTAACAATATTATGGCGAAGATCGAAGCTGTGGATGCCGGATGCCTTGAAGCTGTCATGCTCAGCGAAGAAGGCTATGTCTGTGAATGTACAGGAGACAATATCTTTATAGTTAAAAACGGGAAGCTCCTGACACCCGCATCCTGGCATGGTCTGCTGGAGGGTATAACCCGTAATTCCATATTGGAGCTGGCCGAAAAACTGAAAATAGAGACTAAAGAGACCACCCTGACCCGTTTTGATCTCTATACTGCAGATGAGTGCTTTCTCACAGGATCAGGGGCCGAATTAATCCCCGTAATCTCTGTGGATAAAAGAGTTGTGGGAGATGAAAAACCGGGACCTGTGACCCTGAGGCTCAAAGAGGTTTTTACCGAGTTGATCTACTCCTGAAATACTGAAATTCCGGGGCATTTTGATTTTTTGGTATTTCATTCAATTTAGAGATTCTCTCTGAAGATCGATTTCATTATACTGATCCGGTCTTCAAGGAGTTTGTTATCAAAACAGAAAAAAACCATTTAATTCCCGGAACCTTCCCTTTTTCACCTAAGAAGGTCCCTTTTTACTACGGCTGGGTTGCCATGGTAGCCGGAGCACTGGGTATTCTATTCAGTATTCCCGGACAGACCATGGGTGTATCAGTCTATACAGACCATCTGATCACCAACTTGAATCTCAGCAGAATTGAGATATCCACTGCCTATATGATCGGGACTCTTAGCAGTTCACTTGTAATGACACGGGCCGGTATATTCTATGACCGCTTCGGAGCGAGAGTGGCGGCGGCAGGTTCAGCCCTCGGACTGGGACTCTGTCTCATATTTCTCTCCCGTTCTGTGAATATCACTTCTTTTATATCTGCCCTTTTACATATTTCCGGAAAAAAGACTGCCTTTGTCTTTATGATTATTGGATTCTTCGGAATAAGATTTTTCGGCCAGGGAGTACTGACTCTGGTCTCCAGAGGAATGGTAATGCGCTGGTTTGAGGCCCATAGAGGTTTTGCCGCCGCCATCATGGGTATATTTACATCCTTCGGATTCTCATATGCGCCCCGGATTCTTCAGAGTCTCATAGAGCTCTCCAGCTGGGACCGTTCCTGGATGTATATGGGAATGACAACAATCATCCTGATCATCCCTTTTATTATCATCGTTTTCAGGGACAGCCCCGAAGACTGCGGCATGGAGATGGAAGAGGGAGTAAAGATTCATACAGGCAGCAAGGCAAAGAAGAACGAAGCTGTTAAGTCTTTGACCCTCCAGGAAGCCCGGAAAGATCCACGATTATGGTGCTATGTAGCAGTTCTCTTTTTCTGGGCCCTCTACAGCACTGCCTTCACATTTCATATAACTTCCATTTTTGCATCCCTGGGTAAAACGACCACTCAGGCAGTGGCAATATTTCTGCCCATTTCTATTATCTCAGTGGGTGCCCGTTTTCTGGGAAGCTGGCTGAGCGATATAATAGATATGAAATACCTGTTTTACACTCTTATTCTCTCCTCTATTACAGGTGCCTATGCCCTGACACTTCCTTATACAACATTTGCAGCAGCTCTTCTTATCGGAGGGTTTGGAGTGGCGGGAGGCCTCTACGGAGTCATGAATTCAGTAACATGGCCGAAACTTTTCGGCCGTGAACATCTGGGAGCCATCTCAGGAATGGCCATGAGCTTTATGGTGGCCGGAAGCGCCATCGGCCCCTGGAGTTTCAGCCTGATGGAAAAAATCTGGGGCCATTACCGCTACACCGGATGGCTTGGAATTATTGCAGCAGCTATTATTGGATTAGCCGGAATCCCCTTCCTTTCCCAAAAGCGGAACAATTAAAATTCACCTATTTTTCAGTCAGAGTAATGAGTCTTGTTATGGCTTTTCCTGTTGACTGTTCCATCTCTCCTGCGGCCTGGAGGGCATCGTGCAGCTGTCCGGTACTCTCCAGCATCTCCTCAACACGTCTATTTACCTTATTACTGAGACCCAGCAGCTGCTGAAGACTGTTCTCCGCCTTTTCGCGACTGTTTTTGATTTCAGAAGATTCCCTGAGAACCTGATCCGACTCTTTCTGTACGGATTCAAGACTCCCTCTTATGACATCTCCCTGGCGGTTCTGCTCATCCAGAACCCCCTTCATCTCATTAAGATTGTCCCTGAAAATTGAAACACTCATCTGTATACTGTGAAAGTTTCCTTCCACTCCCTCGGTGGCACTGACCATACCCCTTATCTCAGACAGGATTTCCTTGAGTTCTTTATCGGACTCGGAAGACTGAGCGGCAGTCTGCTCGGCAAGTTTTCTAATCTCATCAGCAACAACGGCGAAACCCTTTCCTGCATCCCCCGCATGTGCCGCCTCAATGGCCGCATTCATAGCCAGCATATTAGTCTGGCTGGAGATTCCCGAAATAATATCATTGGTTTCAATCAGCTTCTCGGAACGTTTGCTGACTGCCTGCACCAGCTGACTCATACTGTCTACAAGCTCTTCACCCGACTCACTGGATTCTGAAAGGAGGGTAAATGAGTCCTCCATCTTTCCAAAACGGGAGAAGAGTTCTTCTGTTTCTTCAAGAAGTGTTGAAATGGTGGTGGCCGCCTGCTCGGTCTGCTCAGATTGCCTGTTAACACCCTGAACCAGAGAGGAGAGAAATGTATTTAGCAGACTGCTGACCTCGGCATTCTCTTTAAGGCCTTCATTCTGACTGCTGATTTCCAGATCTACCGAGTTTATATGTCCCGTAATATCCGCAACAGCCTGCCGAGAACTATCCATACTGCTGCTGAGAGCCTGACCGGATTCTGAAAGATGCCCTCCTGCTGAACGAATTTCCTGAAAAAGATCCTGAAGCTGCCTGGTGGAGACTTCGAGTTCCCGACTGAGAATATCGCTTCTGTTTTTATCTGCCGTAAACTGTCTTGCCAGCAGAAAAGCCATACAGAGAAGAAAGCCCATCATTCCATAACTGAGTATCGAGCTTGTCTGCAGAACAAGCATTGCATTGAGTGTATCGTTGATAAAGGCAAGCATCAGGAGCAGAATACCCACAAGAGCATAAACCCCGCTGTTCCGCTTCCTGACAACAACAATCACTCCGATATATACGATGTAACAATTCTGCAGCAGCATCACAATCTGCTGAACAGTAATCAGCGAAGTGAAGAGTACAGATGGTCCGAACAGGATCAGCAGACTGTACAGGCCCGAGAGTCCCATGGAAGCGTAGAGAGGAAGCTTGTGAACATCCTCTGGAAAAAGCTCCTTCAGCAGCACCAGCATGGCAACTCCGATGGTGGCAAAGGTAAGATATTCAAGCCTGATAATGACCTGCCAGGAGATTGCAGGGATAAGTTCCTGCAGGAAAATTGATTCCGTAACAAAAGCCCTTATGACAGCAATCATGGTAAAAATGAAAAAATAGAGATATGACTTTTCTCTCATAAAAAAATAGAGGACCAGGTAGTAGAGCATCATTGAAAGGGAGACTCCAATAAGGAGCATCTCAAGACCCCGTACCAGGTCCCAGCGGGATTTCATTGATCTGTATTCACCCAGTATGAGCTCTTCCTGGAGTCCTCCCGTAGACTGATGAAAGTTGCTGACCTGTATAGAGATCTGCAGTTCCTTGACTTCAGGTGGAATGGAGTAAAGCTCCCGGTCATAACCGGGAACCGTAGATTCTTTATCAATTCCGGCTATGCCGGTTTCTCCAACTAAATGTGAATTTATATAAATGCGGTGTGCATTGCTGGGCCTGTTAATTTCAAGGGCCAGAGGAGGCTGATTACCGGGAAGATCAACTGTAAGGCTGAATGTGGCATATCCCATGCTGCCGGGAGAATCCTGAGTATCAATATCATATGAATTCCAACTCGAGGGGACCTTTACATAGCTGTCATGATCTCCGGGATTTTCCAGTTGTTTCTGCCATGAGAATTCCCAGTCACCATTCAGTACAGCAAATTCTTTCCAGTCATGGCCGGTCAGATCCATATGGCCCTGTACCGCGTCCTGACTCCAGAGCAGAAAGGAAGTGAAAAACAATAAAATACTAAGGATAATTTTTTTCATGGACAATTATTCATATAAATATCAAACATTGTAAAGTGTTAATCTGTGAAACACCTTCCCGCTGAATCGAAACAGCAATCATCCGCGGGATCATAGAAAAAAACCGGTATAACTGTCATTCTTTTCTACACATTTCAGCATATCTATGTACAATACTGCTGTACGGTTGAAAAGCCGTTAATGAAGAACTGGAGACTATAAATGAGTATTTTTTATATGGACGGAGAATATATAGATTCCGCACAGGCTGTTATATCCGTAAACGATATGGCGGTACTGAGAGGGTATGCAATATTCGACTTCCTGAGAACATATAACAAACGGCCCTTTTATCTGAAAGAGCATATCAGCCGTTTTGCCCATTCAGGTGAATGTGTGGGCCTTGATCTTCCACTGAGTGAACTTGAGATTCATGACATCGTAATGGAGACCCTCTCACGAAATGATTTTGAAGAATCCAATATCAGAATCATGTATACCGGGGGAATCAGTCCGGACTCGGTTGTCCCTCAGGGAAACGGTAAGTTTATCGTTATGGTGACAGAGAGGATGAAGCTCCCTGCCTGGTGGTATACGGAGGGTGTAAAAATCATTACTGCCGAAGTGGAACGCTATATCCCCGAAGCAAAAAGCACAGATTATATGAATGCTGTCATGACACAGCAGCAGGCGAGGAAAGCCGATGCCGTAGAAGCTGTTTATGTAGACAAAAAAGGCAGAGTTCTTGAAGGGACAACAACGAATATCTTCCTCCACCTGGATGGAAGATGGATAACCCCCGACAAAGGAATACTCCCCGGAATCACCCGCTCTGTTATGATCGGATTGATGGAAAAAGAATATGGTGTAGAATTGGGAGAAGTAAGCCGTGAGGATCTGGCCCGGGCAGATGAGATCTTCGTATCTGCAACTAACAAGGAAATTATTCCTGTTATTCAGGTAGATGATATAACAGTCGGAAATGGAAGAGCCGGAGATCAGACGAAGAAAGTAATGACCCTTTTCAGAGAATACACAACAGCCTATGGTCTGCAGCTCAACACTGTCGAAAAAAACACTTCAACCTGAAAATATCCCTGCCTTAATTGAGTGAAAAGACTCCCCTGAATCTCATTGCTGTATTATAGTATCAATAACAGTACATCCACTTCAGGGGAGATTGATTCAATGGACGGATCTCAGGAAACAGATACACTCACGACCCTACCTTACGACCGGACAGATTCGGAAACAGAAAAACCAAATATACTGATACTGATGACAGATCAGCAGCGGCATGACAGCATCAGCGCCGGGGGTGCAGATTTTATGCATACCCCCCAGCTGGACAGACTGGCGGCCTCCGGCCGTCTCTATTCCAATGCCTTCACACCGATCCCCGATGGAATGCCCGCCAGACATAATCTTCTTACAGGACTGACAGGAAAGACTCACGGTTATACAGAAAACAATAGAACCTTCGGAATGCCCGGCTGGATCTATACCTATCCACAGCTCCTTTCAGATCATGGATATGAAACTATCTCAATAGGGAAGAATCAGTTTGTTCCCCCACGGCGCCACCGCGGTTATGACAGGATACATCTGATGGAGCCTCATCCCGAATTCAGGGAGGAAGATGATTACGCCGTCTACCTTAAAAAACAGGGATACGGGCATATTCTCAATCTCCACGGCTGTGAAAATCTCCTCTATCATATTCCTCAGAATTCACTCCTCCCGGAAGAGCATCAGGGAGACAGCTGGATAGCCGACAGGGCTCTTGATTTTCTTGAAACAAACAGGGGCCGTCATCCATGGATGATGAAGCTGAGCTGGCTCTCCCCCCACCCCCCTCAGACTCCAGCCAGGCGCTTTACTGATCTCTATTCAGAAAAAGAACTGCCTGCCACCCTGAAATCCACAACGCCCCTCAGTCATGCGGCAGACAGAAATGCAGGCATGTTCAGAAATATACCTTCCGCCTGGTTCAGACGCTACAGAGAACTCTATTACAGTTCAATCTCCCAGGTGGATTACAATATCGGAAGAGTTCTGGACTGCCTGGAAGACACTGACCAGAGGCGAAATACCCTGATCATATTTCTAAGTGACCATGGCGATATGCTGGGTGATCATGACTGCATGGAAAAAGGGCTGCCCTATGACAGCTGTACAAGAATCCCTCTGATTCTCAGTTATCCGGAAAAAATCGATCCCGGAGAAAAAAACTCAGACTTCGCCGATCTTAATGATATTTTTCCCACAATAATGGATGCTACAGGAATAAAGATTTCCTACACCACTTCCCGTCTGCCGGGAGAAAGCCTCATCAAAGATAAAAAATCCATGAAGAAAGATCGTTCAATCCAATATGTGGAATACGGTTCCGGAAGCAGACGCTGGATTTCACTGAGAACGAATAACTACAAATTTAATTACTACTACAGAGAAGGAAGGGAAGAACTCTTCAATCTGAAAGACGATCCGGCGGAAAGCCGCAACCTTCTCTTCGGTTCACAGGATGAGACAGTCAAAAAGGTGAGAGAAAATCTCAGATCACGCCTTCTGGAACAGGAAAGACTCTGGGGCCCTGATGGTTGTCTTAATGAGGATAATTTTATCTCTCTGGAAGAGAGTGCTGAACTGCCTGCCCTGACAGGGCGCTATCCTGTTTTTCAGAATAAGATAAAAGATCCAAGAGAACAAAATAGAATGAACGGCTTTGTGGATGAGGTTCTCCAATGTGTAGAAAAAGAGAGCATCGTGGAACTGGAACAGCTGGATCTGGAAAAATGGCAGAAAGAGGGTGGACTCAGTGACAAACAGATCAGGGATCTTCTTGTTAAAGAAAAGACCCTTAAGCCTACACCGAAAAAAACGCCGGAGTGATGTTACTCACTCTGGCAGGGTATAGAACCCTTCGGTCTGAGCTAATAAATGCAGGAGCAATACATGACACAGAACAGAGACGATGCACTGACACTTTTTAAGGAATTTAATAAATCAGAAAGCCTTTATACCCATGCCCTGTCAGTTGAAGCAGTGATGCGCTACGCAGCCGGACAGAGAGGATTCGATCCTGAATTCTGGGGAATCGTCGGCCTCATGCATGATATCGATTATGAGATGTATCCCGAAGAACACTGCATTAAGGCAGATGAAATACTGAAGGAGAGAGGATGGCCCGAAGAGCTGATCCATGCAGTGGTCTCCCATGGTTGGGGAATCTGCAGTGATGTGGAACCCGAACATGAAATGGAGAAAGTCCTTTTTGCCTGTGATGAACTTACAGGACTGATTACCGCAACCGTACTTGTCCGCCCCTCAAAAAGCATCATGGACCTGGGCGTGAAATCTGTTAAGAAAAAATGGAAGGCCAAAGGTTTTTCCGCCGGTGTAGACAGAAGCACAATCGAAAAGGGTGCGGGTATGCTGGGGATGGAAAACGGAGACCTGATTGCCATGACCATCGAAGGAATGAAAACAGCAGCACAGGAAATAGGCCTGGCAGGCACAGAGTGAAACGGAATCCCAAGATTCAGCCCCTGACAGAAACAATAGAAGATCAGGTAGCCCGTAATCCGCTGCTCAATATCGATACATTTATAATCCCCTCCCCCTACATAAGAGACCCCGATATAGAAAAGGACCGGGAATACAGCTGTGTCTGGGTGGATGAAGGTGAAATACTGGGTTATATGCTGGTCTATACGGATCGCTATAAACGCAATTTTCATATCTATAAACTGGTCACTAGTCCTTTTGGGAGAGGCCGGGGGATAGGAACCGCCTTTATTGAGTACCTTGCCTCAAAAATACCTGGAAACGGAAGAGTCTATCTCTATATCTGGGAAAAACAGGGAGACACAATCGAGTTTTTTCAGAACAAGGGATTTCATCATGGTGAACCCATGGTCTACAGAAATCTTGTGTACTGCCACCTTCTGGCCGACAAACACGATATTCTGATAATCGAAAGAAAGGAGAATAAAAATGCTCCCTCTGCTTCAGAAGAGATAGGAAAAACCAGGCATGATGCCCGTAAAACCCTGCGGCTTATGTCCAATATGGTAGATATGCTTGCCATGGATAATGCGGACAGAATCATTGAGGATATCAACCGGGAATCCACGACTATGAGCAATATGCTCAACTCCTTCAGGGACAGCCTCCTCATATCCCATACGGTAAATCTTCAGGATGTGATTCTTGAGAGGATCATTCCCTATATCGAAGCCTCCACTACCCCCTGCGATCTGCACCTTGAACTTAAAACAAGAGAGGCTCTTGTTCCGGGTTCCTTTGTTAATATAGGCCGGGCACTGATCAATATGGCATCCAATTCCCTTGATGCCATAACTGATACAGGCAGAAATGGAGTTCTCAGAATAACCCTGCTGAAAGAAGAAGATTATGTTCTTCTTGAACTTGAAGATAATGGTACGGGAATTCCTGAGGAGAAACTGATAAAAGACAGTGAAGGACTGCCGGCCTTTGTGGGTAGAACAACAAAGGGTAATAAAACCGGTGAGGGTCTGGGAACCCGACAGATCTATGCGACCTTCGGTACCGAGAATATCAAAGTAATCAGCCGTCCGGGAGCAGGAACTATCTGGCAGATAAGACTTAAAATAATCTCCGGAAAACTGGATAAATGGCATATACAGATGGAGCGGAGACTCAATGAATTTAAAGTACTCTGGGAAAAACCAGATGTACATGAAGGGGCAAGCAGGAATGCGGTTATCGCTTCAATATGGCAGCTTCGTAAAATGGAAATATTCCTTTTCGATCTGATTCTGAAGTTCAGCAAATTTCATAATATAAGAGTAATTTTCAGGACAGTACTTTCCTATGTGGAAGGAGCTCTAAGCTGGGAAAAACTGAATGAAGAGGTTTCAACCTACCGCTGTGAAGATGACCGCATGAAACTCTGGCTTCTGGAAATTACTCAGGAAATCAAATCCAGGAAAGAGAAACTGCTGGAAGCCAGGAAAGAGAACGATTTTCTGGGAGCCATGTTCAAGAGTTACGGACAGGCCTTAAAAAATATTATAATTTTCACATTAGATCCTGAGACAGGGAATTTCCGGGCTACAGACAGAAAACTTGCGGAGCATCTCGATTTTGCTCCTTATCTGGGAAAGGATAAGGAGCAGCTTGTAAGAGGTGAGTTTATCGGGGATATGAATATTGACAGCAAACCAATCATACTGGGTGTCTGGACTGTACGGTCTGATGAAGATCTGATGAATAAACTGCAGCTGATTCGCTCAGCGGCTAAAAGACTGCTGGAGATGGGTATCCACCCAACCAAGAAGTTATCCTTTTACCAGACTACCTATATCAGGCATACAGAAGATATCGACAGTAATGCCTCCTGTACTTTTCAGGAGCTATCAGAATGCAGTGATGAAGATTTGAAAAGATTTACCCGTCCGGCGGATGATGAGTTTCAGAACTTTTTTGCAGCGGCGGACTGATCGGCGGACTGATCGGCGCTGTGTCTGAAAAATCTGAAAAACCAAATGGGCAAAAAAAGCCCCCGGGAAAAGGAGGAAACCCGGGGGCGAGCAAATGAAAAAAATCTACAAAATTCTTAGGAGAATTACTGTTGTTCTACACCCATAAAACCAAAGCTTTAATAAGTGGTTACAAAAAAAATATTTTTTTATTCACCTTTAATTTCATACCCTCGTCTCTGCAATATACGACCCAGAATAATTGAACTGATAATGATCAGAGGTAGAGATACCGCATAGCGGATAATTGTAAACTTTACACCCATATATGAGCTTTCAAATATAGTCATTGCCACCCTGGCAACAGAGGATGCTGCTATATAGGTGAATATTACTGTAAGACGGGCACCTTTTCTATGAAGAGCGGCTGCCATCGGCAGACAGACAATCATGGGACCCATGGTTGTACTTCCAAGAAGAACAGCCCAGAAAAAGCTCTTACCGCCCCCCCCTTCACCCAGGTGTCTCTCAATAGTCTTCCTCTCTACCCAGATATCAAATAAGGCAATTAGAATAAAGGCAAAGGGAAGAATCTTAACCATTGTCAAAAGGTTCATTGCAAAAATTTTCCCTATTGCACCGGGAGCAGCTGAATCAATAAAAAACAAAGCGATCACTAGGATAAGAGAAAGTACAATTATGGCAGGCATAATAATTTTCTTTTTATTCATCTAAAAGATCTCCCCATATAGAATCCCTGTTACCAGAGCTACAATAATTGCGATAATAAATGATATGATATTTCTTAACACCGCGACTCTCATACCAAGATACTGACGTTCAACCGGCAGAGTTACAATTCCCACCATCATCAATGAAGAGGTAAAAGCCGCAATAATCATATAAGGAACAGAGCTGTCTCTCAGGACTCCCCCCAGAGGGAATGCGACGAACCCCGGAATAAGGGCTATCGAACCGACAATGGAGGCCGTTATCATGGCCAGCCAGCGGTTATCTCCTCCAAGATACTTTGAAATGACTTCAGGAGGTAGAAAATACAGGGTAATGGAAATGAGTATAACCATCAGCATTATCATGGGTGCAATCTTCAAAAGGCGTTTTCCAGCCAGTTTCAGAGCTTTCTTTGTTCTTTCCCTGCTTTTGTACAATGAGAACAGCAGAAGAACTGCTGTGAGACTTGATAGAATAATAAATTCCATTGATCTTCCTTATTTTATAGAATTATCAGGGTAGGACATTTCCGGCGGCTCTATAGAGAGCATACCACTCTTCCCTGCTGAGTTTAAAAGAGGCTGCCTTTGCCATTTCTTTGATTCTAGTGATTTTTGTTGTACCGATCACAGTTTGTATACCCGACGGGTGGCGGAGTATCCATGCCAGAGCTACTGCTGAATTACTGACTGAATACTTTTCAGCCAAGCGGTCAATTTCCTTATTCAGCTCCGGGAATTTCTCATTATTCAGAAATACGCCTTCAAAGAAACCGTACTGAAAAGGAGACCAGGCCTGAATTGTAATATCATGAAGCCTGCAGAAATCAAGGATTCCACCATCATGATCCAGAGAAGCATCAAGCTTCATATTCACATTGAGCCCGCAATCGATCATACCGCTGCGCATCAGGCTCAGCTGCAGCTGATTGAAGGCAAGCTTCTGATTCACAGACTTCTGGAGAAGCTGAATCTGCATGGGATTCTGATTACTCACGCCAAAGTGTTTCACCTTACCGCTCTTTTGAAGGCGGTCAAAAGCCGATGCGACTTCATCGGGTTCCATCAGAGTGTCGGGACGATGAAGAAGAAGTATATCCAGGTATTCGCTATTCAGCCTTTTCAGTATTTCATCTACAGAATTCAGAATATGACTCTCCGAAAAATCAAAAAAGCCGTCACGGATACCGCACTTGGACTGAAGAATAATATCTTCTCTCTTAAATGAGCTCAGTTTCAGAGCCTTTGCAAATACCTCTTCCGACTTGCCTCCACCGTAGATATCGGCATGATCAAAAAAATTGATACCCTCTTCCATTGAGCAGGTTATCAACTCCAGTACCACTTCAGGTTTCATTTCCGATATCCGCATACATCCGAGGGCGATGGAGGGTATTCTCAGGCCTTCAATTGCCGTATTTATGCTGGTCATATTTTTTTCTTTCATTTGATCAAATATATAAGAAAGATCATATATAATCCATCAAAAAATTCCCGGGAAAGGAGAACCCCGGGAATTATTAAAACAGAATGAAGATCCAGGAATCACACATAAACCCTAGACCTTTAATAATTAAACATCAGTCATCGAATCAGGTTACTTTTTGTAAGTTTTTTACTTTACCTGTCAGTAGGAAAGTTCTATGCTTTCGGAGAGACATCATTCGGGAGTCTACGGAATAAAGGTCATGATAAAAAAAACAAGATATCTGTCCCAGAAAGAGAGAGAAACCGCAAGAAAATATTTCTTCCGTTTCGTCTCCTTCAACGGGATAAGTTTCAGCTTCCTTGGCAATACGACTGTATACCTTCTGGCCATTCTCTACGGTGCCAGCAACCTGCAGCTCGGCTATATTTCAGCTGCAACATATATAACAGGGGGAATGCTGATTTTCTATCCCCGTCTTTTTCAAGGAAAATCCAATAAAAATGTAGGCTATATCGCCTGGCTGCTCAGGGGACTTGTCTGCCTGGGTTACCTGCTTCTCCCCATGCTCAGCGGAGCCTCAGCTGTCTGGGTCATCCTTATAACATACACACTCTTCTGTATAACCCGTACAATCGGGGTTGCCATACAGCAGTCAATCCGGAAGATGATCTCCACAAGCCGTACCAGGGGCGAAGTGATCATGACATCCTCCACCCGTTTCAACACCATTGCCATGATCTCCCGCTTTTTCAGCTATATGCTGACCTCCTTCAACTATCTTTCGGAACTGACCGGGATACTTACCCTTCAGTTCATAGGTATTATTGCCAATACTTTTGCCAGTATCAATCTCAGAAAAATGCCCAACAGGGAGATTGTGGACTATCAGCCCGGACAGAATATGGTACGTATTCTCAAAGATACTTTTAAAAAAAAGAGAGAACGGACAATACTGCTTCTCCGGTGGAGCGCCATCTGTATTGAAATTATGGGAGCCATGACCATACCTTTCCTGCGTCAATATGCAGGATTCTCAGCCTCCCAGATCTTTATGTACACCCTGATTATCACAGTGGCATCCATCGTTGCGGCTCTGATAATCCGCCCCTTTGCCGACAGAATGGGAAGCAGACCCTTTATTCTTCCCGCAGGAATCACCGCCGGTCTCCTCTATCTGACCTGGATGACCATCTCTCCGGACCGCAGCCCCGAGTTCTTCTTTATACTCGGATTCCTGACAGTGTTTGTACAGAATATACTGTCTCTGCTTACGGCCAGACTCTTTGTTCAGTCCATCCCCGAAGAAGGATCAGTCTCCTATACATCCATGGATATAGTAGTAACCTCCTTCCTGGCCCTTTTGCTGGGAATTGCAGCCGGAGGGCTGGCAGACCTGTCATCCGCGGGATTCAATCTTCCTATTCTCAATGTATATGGCCTGACCTTCACCCTGGCTTTAATTATCTGTATTTTTATCACCGTAGTCGCCTCAGGTTTTTATGAAAAAGGCAGTGCAACCATGAAGAAGACATGGACCATGCTTCTTTCTATCGAACATATGCGTACTTTCCGGGATATCAGCATGCTGAGCAGTGGTAAAAGCAACCATAAACGGAAGACCCTGATCCTCTCTCTGGCCTACACAGGTTCTTCTCTGGCCAATGAAGAGATGAGACAGATGTTCCTTAATCCTGTGAGTTCAGAAAAATCAGATATAATGAAAACTCTTTTTGAAAGAAAGAGGCCGGAGCTCATACCTGATCTGATCAGAGAGGCTATGGAAAAACACTCTCTCTACAGACATGAGGCCATATTTGCCCTGGGAGCCTACCCCTCTCCGGAAGTGGAAGAGGCCCTGATCCATCTCTTTGATGACGAAGACAGCCTGACTGCCTCAAATGCCGCAAAATCTCTGGGCCGTATAGGTCATACAGCAAGCCTGGAGAAGATCTACGACCGTTATATAAAGGGTAAGAGAGGAAACATAACAAGAGACCTGAATTATGTGATAGCCCTCCATAACATGGCTCCCGAGGGAAAATGGCTGGAGAGTCTTTTCTCAGCAGAGATAAGTGCTCTGGGAAAATGTTATGAGCAGAGTCTCTATACCCTGTTCAGCCGACAGAAAGATATGAATCCGCCCCTGGGCTGGATCTATCAGATGAACAATATGGAATATGGTGAAGGGATTCATATACTCCTTGACGAAACAAGGGAAATGGAGATCTTTTTTCAGGCTCAATCACATCTCTATTCATCCTATAATTCAAAAGATTATGCAGCAATCTGGAGCTGGTGTCAGAAATCTCTCAATAATGTAGAAAATCTCAGCAAGGCGGCAACGCCGATTGTCAGATCCATTCTTCAATTTGATCCCCATAGTGGAAATCCCAGCAATTCTATCGCAGTATTATATTATACCTATCAGATACTTTCGGAAGGGGGAGCTCTTTGATCAGCCCGGGACAGATGAAGTCTTTGTTTATGGATATGAATGAAGCTTTAATCATTACAGATAAATCAGGCCTTATAATGAATGTGAATCATGTGGCTGAAAAAATAATCGGAATGTCCGAGAGTGATCTGCAGAGAAGACACATCAATGCCCTGCTGACCCCAAGACAGAAAGAGATCAAAAGTGAAGAGATATCCAGAGACAGAAAAACAGGACTGATAATGTGGCTCCTGAATATCCGGAAGAATCAACCTGTTACGGGGATTGAAAACAGCGGTGCATCCACGTTCCTGGCTGCCATGACACATGAAATCAGAACACCTATGAATGGAATTATAGGGATGACCGATCTGGCTCTTGAAGAAGAGATGAGTCCCTTCCTGAAGGAATACCTTGATGTAATCAGGCTCTCTGCAGATTCACTGATGCGGGTTATAAATGACATCCTGGATTATTCAAAAATTGAATCCGGAAAGCTTATCATAGAGAGTATCCCGATTCCCTTCCCGATTTTTCTAAATAATATTGCAAAGCTCTTCAGCCCTCAGGCTGAATCCAAGGGGCTGGAATTCCGCTATAGTATGGGAGAAAATATTCCGGATATAATTATGGGTGACCCCGTCAGGATCAGACAGATCATACAAAATTTACTCAACAATGCCCTGAAATTCACATCCTCCGGTTATATCGAATTTTCCAGCTATCTAGACATGGAAAAATCCCGTATCTATTTCTGTATCTCAGATACTGGAATCGGAATTCCCCCTGAGAAACAACATCTCCTGTTCCGCTCGTTTACTCAAATTGATGCATCCACAACGAGAAAATACGGAGGGACCGGTCTTGGCCTGGCAATCTGTGCCTATCTCACCAGCAGTATGGGAGGACAGATTGATGTTAACAGTAAAGATTCCAAAGGCAGTACATTCCGCTTCTTCCTTCCCCTTGTACTTCCGGAAGAGAAAAAGGAAGAAAAAGGTCCCTCCAGGGTAGAAAGAAAAGAACAGCACCTGAGTTCTGAAGGTCCTCTGATTCTTCTTCTGGAAGATAACAGAGTAAACCAGCTCCTGGCCGTAAGAACCATGGAAAAAGCCGGTTACAGAGTTGTTACTGCAGAGAATGGGTTTGAAGGTCTGGACCGATACAAGGAGCAAAAGCCGGATATGATTCTCATGGATATACAGATGCCCGGCAAAGACGGTTATGAAACGGCTGCAGATATACGTGAACTTGAGAAGGATAAGAAAAAAAAGACTCCCATCATAGCCCTCACCGCCCTGGCTCTGGATGCTGATAAAGAAAAAATCAGAAAAGCGGGAATGAATGATTTTTTAGGAAAACCTGTCAGTCCTATTGACCTTAAAGAGATGCTCCTTAAATATTGTAGAGAAAAGTAAATTATTCCGTGTAGGAGAAGAATCATCATGAAAATCAGGAAAACCCTCCAGTCGGTCACTCCCTATGTGGCCGGAAAAAGCAAGGCTGGGGCCGTGAAACTCTCCTCCAATGAGAACCCTCTTGGACCTTCCCCCAGAGCTCTGGCTGCCATAAACCGGGAAATGAATCATCTCCACCGCTACCCTGACGGCCGCTCTTCCGTGCTGATAGAGGCTCTTGCCGAGCATTTTGACCTGAAAAAGGAATGTTTTATCGCCGGAAACGGATCAGATGAGATATTTGCTCTCATAGCAGGAACCTACCTGGAAGAGGGACAGGAAGTCGTCACCGCTGATTCCACATTCTCAGAATATAATTTCTCAGGTCTCCTTTTTGGGGGTCATGTCAAAAAAGTGCCCCTCATTGAAGGGAAATTTGACCCTCAGGGATTGCTGAATGCAGTGACAGATAAGACAAGCCTGGTATTTATAGCCAATCCGAACAACCCCACAGGAACATTCTTAGACTGCAGTGAAATTCGAAGCTTTATGGAAAAGCTCCCAAAGAGTGTTATCCTTGTCCTTGATGAGGCATATGCAGAATTTTCAACCCACAAAGACTTCTGCTCCGGCAGAGATATGGTTATGGAATACCCTAACCTTATAGTAACCAGGACCTTCTCCAAGATATACGGCCTGGCCGGACTACGCCTGGGATTTGCCATGGGGCACCCGGATATAATTCAGGAGATATTCCGTTCAAAGCAGGCCTTTAATGTGAATCTACTGGCTCAGAAAGCCGGTGCCGAAGCACTGAAGGATGACGAGTTTATTGAAAGGACTCTCAAACTCTGCAGAGAAGGTAGAGAATATCTGTACAAGGCGCTGGAGGAAGAAGGATTCTTCTATTATCCCAGTGAAGCCAATTTTATCTGCATCAGAATCAATAAGGACAGTAAGGAGGTATTCGATTCTTTCCTGGATCAGGGTATGGCTATCCGCCCCCTCAGCTCCTTCGGTATGAATGATTGGATTCGCTATACCATAGGTACGGTCGAGCACAACAGGGAGTTTATAAGACTCCTGAAAACACTTAAGGACTGAGCTCATGTATCTCATTTTGTCATTACTGCTGCTGCCTCAGGTTATCAACTTCATCCTGGCACTTGTACCGGCTCTTATCCTGCTGGGATACTTTTATAAAAGAGATCCCCGCCCTGAGCCCAGACAGACTGTGACAAAGGCTTTCCTCTGGGGAATTGCAGCCACTCTGCCGGCACTATTGATAGAAATGCTGTTCTCCTCTCTGACCCCCTCAGGGTTGCATCCGCTGGCTTCGGCCGCCATCCGGGCCTTCCTGATAGCGGCCCTTGTGGAAGAGAGCTGCAAGATGGCTGTGGTCAACAAGTTTATCTATCCCCTGCCTGAATTTGACGAAGTCAATGATGGTGTAGTCTATACTATGGCGGCGGGACTGGGGTTCGCCTTCCTGGAAAATATTCTCTACAGCATGAACTCAGGACATTCCTGGAGCCTCTTGATAATGAGAGGATTAACCTCTGTTCCCCTCCACGGTCTGGCTTCCGGTCTTATGGGGTATTACATTGGAAAAGCAAAGTTTGCCCAAAGGGATTCCCGGATGATCGGCCTTCTCTGGGCAGTTTTCTACCATGGTCTCTATGACTTTTTCCTGTTCACAGAAACAGCTCTGGCATGGCTTACAATACCACTGCTTCTGATCCTCTATAAACACACAAGAAGCAAAATGGACCAGGCCATTCAGGAAGATAAAGACGCCTATAGAGTATGATCATTCCCTCGTCTAAACGCGAAGGGAAATAGATGAAAATGATATTTCAGCTTTTTTCAAACTTTCTATTGACAATTATCCTCATACGGAATATCTTCATTGAGCAAACGACGCAGGGTGGAGCAGTTGGCAGCTCGTCGGGCTCATAACCCGAAGGCCGTAGGTTCGAGTCCTACCCCTGCTAAAGTATTTAAGAGTAAGGTTTTATCCTTACTCTTATTTATTTATAAATACATAAAATACAGCCGATAAACTCAAAGAACTGCAACCGGAATTATGAAAGAAAAATGACTTGTTCAAATCTATTTTTATTATTTTCACAGAGTTTGTTGACAATTATTCTGAAAGGGATTATCTTCTTTTAGCAACGTCGCAGGGTGGAGCAGTTGGCAGCTCGTCGGGCTCATAACCCGAAGGCCGTAGGTTCGAGTCCTACCCCTGCTAAAGTATTAAAGAGTAAGGTTTTATCCTTACTCTTTTCTATTTATAATTACATAAAATACGGCTGATAAACTCATAGAACTGAAACCGGAATGATTGACGGGAAATGACTTATTCAACTCTATTTCCATTATTTTCACAGAGTTTGTTGACAATTATTCTGAAAGGGATTATGTTCTCTTGGCAACGTCGCAGGGTGGAGCAGTTGGCAGCTCGTCGGGCTCATAACCCGAAGGCCGTAGGTTCGAGTCCTACCCCTGCTAAATACATAAAGAGCAAAGATTTATCTTTGCTCTTTTTATTTATAATCGAGTAAAATACTTCCAGAATATTTCCAGAATACTTATAGGACTTGAAAGGAAACAGAGCGTTGTCATTGACCGATAAGCGAGACCTACACCGGCCAAAGTGCTAATGTACAATTCTTCAATATCTGTTCTTCAGGCTTTCCGATGTAATAACCTTGCGAATAATCTATACCAAGTTGATTAACCATATCAAAGGTAACCTTATCTCTAACATATTCAGCAATTGTTTTTGCTCCGAGTTTTGCTGCATAATCAACCAGAGTCTCAATCAATACCCGCGCTTTCCAGTCATGGCTGATGTTTCGAATAATTGATCCATCCAATTTTATATAATCAAATTGAATTTTTAACAGCAAATCAAAGTTGGAGTACCCGGAACCAAAATCATCAATGGCGACTGAACAGTCATGAGACCTGATTCTGTCTATAAACTCGAGAACCTCCGGGAATTGTTCAATCCTTTCAGATTCAAGAAATTCAAAGGTAACTTGTTTTCCAATATTATATTTTTCCAACTCAGAATAGATATGTTCAGTTGTAACCGAATCAAGAATATCATCCAATGATAAATTTATTGAGAAAAGAAAATCACTGCTGGAAAAATACTCAAAAGATTTACTCACCATAATCCGGGTCAGAACCGGATAGATTTTAGCCCCTTTGGAAAGTTCCAGAAACTCGGCCGGGCTGATGATCTGCCCATCCTCTTTTAAACGGATCAGGCATTCATATTTATAAACAGTATTTGTAGTATTATCATAGATGGGCTGAAAGAAGGGAACAATATTCTCATTCTCAATTGCTTTCTGAAGTTTATACAACTGTACCAGATTCTGTTTATGAAGCTGGGGTATGTTCAGTGTATGGTTATAGATCACATATGGCTTTTTTTGCCTTTTAGCCATTTTCAATGCTATATCACAGGTTGTAAGGATTTTTTCTAAGGTAGAAGAGATCCCCATAGACGCAGTAATTATTATGGATGAGTTATCTATTATGATTTCTTCTTTAATAATGGCATTTATTTGATCAACAAGTTTTCTGATACTGCCTGGACTCTTTAATCCTGGTAAAAATAATGCAAACTCATCTGAGGAAAGCTTATACAGTTTGGTATCGGAGTATTGGGCTGAGAATTTTAACAGACGTATGCTTGTCTGCTCAAGCACATAATCCCCACCTTCGATGCCTATCAGACTGTTGATTCTCCCAAAACCGTCAATATTTATGAGAATCAAGGTTTTATTAAAATACTGTTTAATGTCTTGAACGAGTTGCTTTCTCTTGGGAAGCCCGGTCAACTCATCAAAGTAGAGCTGATTTTTTATCTGCTTCTCCTTCTTTTGCAGTATCAATTGAAAATTGAGTGTCAGAACAATGATGATGATAAAGATAGTGATTGATTCAATATAAGATGGAGTCAGAAAATTGTTTTTACTAATGAATATCAGATCGTAGACTTTGATAAGGTTAATAGTAATAAAGAGAAAAAAAGAATATAGGACTCCCGCCCGGGCCCCCTGAGTATAGAACGCGATCAGAGGCAATGGTAAAATCCATAAAAAAGCGCTTGGTCTTGAACCTTCATAGGCTGCAATGATTAGAATGTGAATAGTAATTACTATTAAGGCTCTCAGATATGTGAGCTTCATATTCCTGTTATATTTAAAGGAAATACAACTGAGAAATATTCCCAGGGATGTTACAATACAGACATAACCCATAAAGTATGTATGCCGCACTGTGAAATTTAATACTCCGTTAACTGCAATAACAAAAAAAGAAACCCATAAAAACCAATAGACTCTTTTGCTCAATTCTTCAGTAATCACTAGTTTCCCTACTTCTTGATACTTAACTTAGTTTCAATAACTCAACAGTAAATGTCATGAAACGATGAAGGAAATAACAATCAGGAGTATAGCATAGTCCTGAGATATGTCATTTAAGATTTTTTATATTATAAATGAACTCAAAAAATCTGATACCAGCAAATAGCGTCAAACAGTAATCTCAATCCTGTTCCCCTCAGGGTCCAGTACCACACTCACAGAATACCCGTCCCCCTGGGTCCACATGGCAAGGTGATCAATTTTCATATAGGGCAGCTCTATTTGTTATGGAAGTGGCGGAAATAAGAACTTCCGAAAAGATAAACATCAGAGTGGAAACGAAAATCATAATAAAAGGGAGGAGTCCTGCCCTTGTGATCTGAAGAATGACTCCGATTAGGGGAGAAAGCAAGGCGCTGCCGAGATAGGCAAATCCCATCTGATAACCTATAAGGATCTGAGAGTTCTTCCTGCCGAAGCGCTTTGGAGTCTCATGAAGCATGGCGGGAAATACCGGGGCCAGGCCGAATCCGGTCAGTACAAATGCAATTCCTGAAAATATCTGAGGCAGGGGCAGGGCGATAAGCAGGAGCCCAAGAAATGCCATGAAAAGCCCGCCGCGTATCATCTGGGTATTATTCAGCTTCATTGTGATAAAACCGGAAAGGAAACGGCCCAGAGTGATACCTCCGTAGTAAAAGGACATCCAGAAGGCAGCACTTTCAATGCTGAAAGATCTGTCCTGTACCAGAAAACTACTGCCCCATAATCCGATGCCCGCCTCAACGGTGCTATAGAGGATCAGGAAAGAGAAAGCATATGCCACACCCTTAATCTTAAAGACACTCGTCTTTTCTAATTGATCTTCTCCATTCTCTGCTTCATGTTCAGATGGATTGGAAGTCTGCACCCTCTTCCAGAGAGGAAGACTGAGCATCAGGATAAATGAGAGGGCTAATTGGATAATTGAGATTGTTCTGTATCCGGCTCTCCAGGTTCCTGCCCCTCCCAAAGACAATGACATGATCACAGGTCCCAGGGTTGCACCAACTCCCCAGAAGGAGTGAATCCAGTTCATATGCTGAGCCTTGAAGTGAAGTGCAACATAGTTATTCAAAGCGGAATCGACAGCACCGCCCCCTAGCCCGAGGGGAATTGCCAGCAGCAGGAGCCAGAGATAGGAAGGAGCAAAAGAAATGCCCAGAAGGGCTCCTGCAGTCATCAGACAGCTGATAAATGTGATGCGACCTGTTCCAAGCTTCTCAATGATATGACCGCTGATAAAACTGGAGACCACCGTGCTTCCGATGACAACCATTGAGACGAGGCTGCCGTCACTGAATGTCAGCCCCCATTCACGGCTCATCGCCGGCAATGTTACCCCCAGAATTGAGTCGGGAAGACCCAGGCTGATAAAGGCAAGGTATATGATAAATAAGATAACTGTTGTAATCATTTTTAATTTCCTTTTCTGATTTAGTTCTCTACGATCTCAAAACCGCAGCTGAGCTTATGCATCCCTGAATATTTCAGGCCGTCTATATAACTGAAGTGGATGTCTGGTTCAAAAGTGATCATGGGAGAGTGACCGGGCTGTGATGCCTTCATAACGGAATCACTGATAGCCCTCTTCAGATCCTCAGTAAACCACTGTCCCGACAGAACAATACAATCAGGATTGAGCAGACAGTTTATAGAGAGAATTATATCTGCAACAAGTTCTGAAAAGATCTTTGTATTCTTCTGCACTCTGCCCTGCTCTTCCCGTTCAACCCAAACAGGCATATAAGAGACTTCACCGGCAAAATTGCTTCTACCTTTCAGTACCCGCCCATTTACAATAATCCCCGCACCGGATAATCCGTCCCGGGGATAATAGATATAAACAAGGCTCTCGGGATTCTCTTTCTCCAGCCTCTGGTAATAACCCAGAGCAGTACAGTTCACATCATTCTCTACAGAGATGCTCCGGTCAAACTTTTCAGACAGGTGCTCAATGAGGTGAATATTATTAAGTGTTTTAATATCACAGCTGTCGACAGTTCCGTTATTGACGATTCCGGGAATCCCGATGCTGAGAACCTGTATCCGGGGATATTTATCAATCAGTTCACTCAGGGTTTGATCAATCTCTTTCAAGCTTATCTGTTCATAATCTTCAAATGACTCATAGATCTGCTCCCCCAGCATATTTACAAGAGATGAGTAAATGGTCTGTACAGAACCTTCCACACGAAGATACATCAGAAGGACAAAGGCATAATTTTCGTTGTAGACAAATCGCCTGGAGGGACGGCCTCCGGTGGATGATGCCAATTCGATCTCCCTGACCTCAGTACTCTGCAGCAGCTCATCAAGTATATTTTTACAGGAAGCCACACTGAGTCCCGTGGCTCCTGCAAGGCTGTTTTTTGTGCTGTATTCTTCCGATTTAAGTGCGGATCTGACCAGATCCAGGTTTATCTGTTTTAATCTTCTTGTATTGAATATCACTTTCGATACCTCTTAACGAAAGTATTGTGAAAACTACCTTATCTGTCAATAGAGCAGCTCTCTGGTTCACAAATAAAAAAATCCCGCCTCCAATGGAAGCGGGATCTATAATAAAATTAAATCAGGATCTGATTATTTACCCCATTTACTCATATCAAGTTCTTTCTCACCCTTGGAGACAAGAATTGTTCCGACCATATCACCTGTAACATTGGTGATTGTTCTGCCCATATCAAGAAGAGCATCGATTCCGAGGATCATGGCATAGGCTGCTGCCACTGCAGAACCCGCTTCAATTGTGATACCGATAGAGTTCAGAACCATAAGAAGCATGATGGCTCCGGCACCGGGAATACCGGCTGAACCGATAGAGGCAAGTACTGCTGTCAGAATGATGGTTAACTGCTGTGTAATATTCAGATCCATTCCTATGGCATTGGTGATAAAAAGAGCGCATACACCCATATAGATGGCTGTACCATCCATATTGATTGTGGCGCCCAGGGGCAGTGTAAAGGATGAGATTTTTTTGGGAACACCCAGATTCTCATTCATATTACGCATTGTTACAGGCAGGGTTCCACTGGAACTTCTTGTAACAAAGGCTGTGATCATTGCTTCTCTGGCACCCTTGAAGAATTTGAAGTAACTCAGTTTGTTAATGATAAGGAAGACTCCGTAAACACCGGCAATCTGTAGAACAAATCCTACATAAGCGGTCAGAGTAACCAGTCCCAGAGAACCGAATGCACTGGCTCCCTGTTTTCCGAAAACAACTGCGATCAGGGCGAAAACACCGATGGGAGCATATTCAAGAATCCAACGGACGATGATATACATTACTTCTGCGGCACCGTCAAATACGGAAAAAAGAATGTTGCCGCTTTTTGCCAGTCTCTCATCTTCAGAGTTCTTAATTACTGCAATACCGATACCGAATACCAGAGCAAAAAAGATTGTAGGAAGAACCTGTCCCTGAGACAGGGCACCAAAGGGGTTCTTGGGGATGATGGCAATAAGGGTATCAATAAACTTGGGCTGTTTCAGAATTTTACCTGCGGCATCGGCAGTAACTGCAAGCTCAAGACCGGCACCGGGATGAAACACATTGGCAACAATAAGACCGATAGAAACGGCCAGAGCTGATGTCAGCATATAGTAAACAAAGATACGGACACCGATCTTACCAAGTTCCTTGGGGAGAATACTTGCGGCACCCACAATAAGAGATGTAAGAACCAGGGGCATTACGATCATCTTTAACAGATTAACAAGGATGCTTCCCAGGGGCTGTACGACTGCGATGGAGGGACCGACGATGATACCGACAACGGCACCAAGGATCAGACCGATCAAAATCCTTAATAAAAGATTCGCGTTGAAGTACCATGAAAAAAGGCCCTTCTTCTTTGTAGAATCACTCACTTAACTTTCCTTTTTGTTCTCTATTAAGGAAAAATCTTAAAATAATAAAGAACAATACAAAATTATTCCCTGCGGGAACCCTACTATAATAGGTTTTATTTGGAGATACTCAAGTTAAGAATTCTTAATAATAGGGTTCCACGGTCCTGAATTGATTATTCCCCGGATAGTCTGACCACTGTGATCCTCTCATCATATTCCACTGCTCCGCTTTCAAACAGAACAAGTAGATCAGCGTTGTCGGTAACAGCCAGCTCAGAGTATGCAGAAGGTCCCTCATAGCCACTCTTCCATGTTTTCCAGCTTACACCCCCGTCCAGAGAGCGGACAACAGTCATCCTGACTCTGTTGAAATAGTGATCGGGATGTGAATAGTAAAGAATCTCTGATTCCTTTCCAACAGCACCATGACTGAAATAAGAGCCGAAGGGCTCAGACAGTCTCTATAAGCAGATCTTCCGATAGTTTTTCAAGCATTGTAGCATTGATATCACAGTCTGTGACAATTCTATCAATTTCTTTGGAAGAAGCAAATGAGCGGACTGCTTTTTCACCGAATTTGCTGGAGTCAGAGAGCAGGATAACCTCTGATCCCTGTATCACAAATTCCTTCATAACTTCGGCCCTGTCTATATCCCGGCACATGGCTCCATCCTCTGCTGTAAATCCATCCATCCCCAGAAAAACCTTTGAATAATGATAATAGGACATATACTCCCGGATCATGGGTCCCACCATGGTCTCACTGCCTTTTTGAAACTCACCACCCAGCAGTATGACCCTGACACCATCAGCATCTTTAAGCTGACGGGCCACAAAAGCATTATTTGTCAGGACATTCAGACTCTGAAACCCCTTAAGCTCTCTTGCCATTAAGGCGATGCAGGAACCGGCTTCAAGAAGAATGGTATCTCCCTCATTCACAAGGGCTGCAGCCGCCTTGGCGATTCTGAGCTTGGCGGATGTATTGATTCCCAGGCGGTGGGCAATATCATCTTTACTTGAGAGAGCGGCCCCTCCTCTGGTTCTCACCAGAAGATCCTGGTCTTCAAGAGATCTGAGATCACTCCGGATGGTTACAAGTGATACATCCAGGTTATCCGAGAGCTCCTGAACAGAAACTTCCCCACCCAGGCTTACAAGCTGCAGAATATTCTTTTGACGCTGATTCATATCAGTATTATAGAGCCCCCGGCCCTACCCTGTAAATCTTCTTTTGAAAGCCTTTATGTGGTGAATTGTGTTTTTTATGAGTTTTTATTGTTTTCGATAGTAATCGTTTTGACTTTCGTTAGTAATTTCTGATATTCTATATCTAAGTAATATGATGCGGAGGATTTCATGAAAGAGCGGATCAGTGCATTCAGAGACAGGATACTCTCTACCAGGCCGACAATCTGTACCGAAAGAGCCAGATTTTATACTGATGCCTATAAAACTCATGCCGATAAACCGGTAATTCTCAAAAGAGCTTATGCTCTGAAAGACACCCTTGAGAAGATGAGCATCCGGATTGAACCGGAAGAACTGATTGTAGGAAACCATTCCTCCGCCATCTACGCCGCCCCCATATTCCCTGAATATGCAGTGGAGTGGATCATTAATGAAATAGATGAGTTTGAAAACCGCCCGGGTGATGCCTTTTTCCCTGATGATAAATGCAAAAAGGAACTCCTTGAAATATGCACAGAGTGGGAAGGCCGCACAACTCTGGACAAGGGCCGCGCCCTGATGACAGAGGAACTGCTGGCCATTCATGAAGCCGGAATTATCCGGGCCGAAGGAAACCTTACCTCCGGTGATGCCCATATAGCCGTCCACTTCCCCAAGGTTCTGGAAAAGGGACTGGACTGGTATGTGGATTACGTTGAAGAACTCCTCAATAATACGGACACCGTCAATGCCCGGGGCATCAGGAAGTATCAGTACTACAAGGCCACAGTGATATCCCTTAAGGCTATGCGGATATATATCAGACGCTATGCAGAACTGGCTGAGCTTCTGGCCGGCAGTAATATGAATACAGAACGCAGTGCAGAACTGAGACTGATTGCAGAGAACTGCAGGATGATCTCTTCCAAACCTGCCGGAACCTTCTATGAAGCCCTGCAATTGAGTTATTTCCTGCAGCTGATTATGCAGATTGAGAGTAATGGTCACTCCCAGTCCATGGGACGTGTGGATCAGTACCTCTACCCCTATTACATAAAAGATAAGGACCGCATCAGCGACGATTTTGTGATGGAGCTTTTTGAGAATACATGGCTCAAACTGCTGAGTATGAAAAAGATCCGGTCATGGTCTCATACCAGATTCTCCGCGGGAGGACCTCTGTATCAGAATGTCACCATCGGAGGCCAGCTCCGTGACGGTTCGGATGCAACAAACGAACTCAGTTATCTCATACTCAGATCTGTGGGTGACACAAGACTGACCCAGCCCAATCTCACTGTCCGTTTCCATCCGGGACTCTCAAAGGAATTCCTGGATGAATGTATAGAAGTTATCCGCATGGGCTTCGGAATGCCCGCCTTCAATAACGACTCCATCGTTATTCCTTCATTCCTGGAACTGGGAGTGGAAGAGGAGGATGCCTGGGACTACTCCGCCATCGGCTGTGTTGAAACTGCCGTCCCCGGACGCTGGGGATACCGCTGTACGGGAAAACACTTCCTTAACTTCATGCGGGTATTTATGGCGGCTCTCAATGACGGAACCGATCCTGTGAGCGGAAGACAATTCTGCAAGGGAACCGGTATGTTCACAGACTTCACCGAGTTTTCACAGCTCCAGGAGGCCTGGGACAGACAGGTCCGCTATTATGCCAAGGCAGGGATCGCCATCGATGCTGCCATTGATGTGGTTCTCCGTGATGAAGCACCGGATATACTATGTTCCGCATTTACCGAACCATGCCTGGAGAGGGGACAGACAATCCATGAGGGCGGAAGCAAATATGACTTTGAATCGGGACTGCAGGTGGGAATTGCCAACCTGGGAGACTCTCTGGCAGCCATAAAGAAGCTGGTGTTCGAAGAGAAGAGAATAAGTGCCGGTGAGCTGATGGAAGCCCTGGAAAATAACTTTGAAGGTACCGGCGGAGAGAAGATCAGACAGATTCTCCTAAACCATGCCCCTAAATTCGGAAATGATAATGACTATGTAGATGATCTCCTTGTAGACGCCTACAACTCCTATATTGATGAAATCCAGAATTACAGAACAATCAGGGAAGGCTCGGAAGCCATCGGCTGCCGCTACTATGCCGGAACCTCAAGTATTTCAGGGAATGTACCTGCAGGTTCTGTTGTACCTGCCACACCCGATGGCAGAAAGGCTGGAAAACCACTTGCTGAAGGCTCATCCCCCTCTTCGGGTGCCGATAAAAACGGGCCCACCGCGGTTATGAGAAGTATTACTAAGCTTCCCACCAACAAGATCCTGGGAGGTGTACTATTGAATCAGAAAATGACTCCCGCCATTCTTGCCGAAGAGGCAAACAGAGATAAACTCTCCGCCATGCTCCATGGATTCTTTGACGAACTCAAGGGCTGGCATATCCAGTTTAATATTGTAGATAGAGCAACCCTGGAGGCAGCTCAGGCGGCCCCTGAAGAGTTCAGGGACCTGATTGTCAGGGTTGCCGGATATTCAGCCTTTTTCACAAATCTTTCTGCAGAAACACAAAACGATATTATCTCAAGAACCGAACAGGTTATTTAAGCGCTTTGGGCAGCTTACTTGATTTCTAAGCCTTTTTGACGGAAGATCTCTCGAAATTCTTCCATCTGCTCTACCGGATAGGGCTGATCCGCATCCGCAGGCTCATAGGGTCTTCCGAGAATTCTGAACTTGTCACGGGCAAGTGGATTGAAGTTCATAAGCTCAACCGGCAGTTTACGGCTTAGAGTATTTAGAAAATCTGCAATTCCCTCAAGGTTATCCTGTGAGTCAGTGAATCCGGGAATGATGGGGATTCGAACCAGAACTTCCCGGTCCGAATCTGCCAGAGTCCTGAAGTTCTGCAGGATCTGTTCATTAGGTACAGCTGCATGCTCCATGTGGGCGGCAGAATCGATAATTTTGATATCCGTAAGAAACATATCAACCAGAGGCAGAATAGATTCCAGTATGGCTGTTGATGTAAACAGGCTGGTCTCCACTACACAATGGATTCCCTTTGCCTTCATCCTTGTAAGGATTTCTTTAACCAGTTCCGGTTTACTCAAAGGCTCTCCACCGCTTAGGGTGATGCCCCCGTGGGACTCTTCAAAAAACGGAAGATCCCGGAGCAGTTCCTTTTCAATCTCATCAACATCCATCAGATTCCCGAGAAAATGAAGGGCTCCTGTGGGGCAGACCTCGGTGCATAAACCGCAGCTTGTACACAGTTCCCGATCGATGCTGATCCCCTCTTTACCCATTGTGAGAGCACCCACCGGGCAGACGGGAACACAGTCACCGCATTTAAGACATTGATTCTGAAAATACCACAGCTGCCTGTCGGCTTCTATTCCTTCGGGATTATGGCACCATTTGCAGTTCAGGGGGCAGCCTTTAATAAAGAGTGTAGTCCTTATACCGGGACCGTCATGGACTGCGAATCTTTTGATATCAAATACTATGGCGTTCATTTTCTATGCTCCGTAGCCGGTTCTGGCAATAATTTCATCCTGTAGATCTCTGGCAAGCTCGGTAAAATATGCTGTATACCCGGCCACTCTTATGGTCAGTCCCTTATAGGCCTCGGGATTCTTCTGGGCATCCAGGAGATCCTCTTTATTGACCACATTAAACTGCACATGGTGAATATTGAGGCGGACAAAAGTCTTCAGCATGGATGAAAATTTCCTGAGATCCTCAGGGGAGCTGAAAAAATCAGGAAGAAACTTCATATTAAGCAGGCTGCCGTTGCTGGCCCTTATGGAGGGTATCTTGCTTACAGACTGCAGCAGGGCTGTAGGGCCCTTCTCATCCCTGCCGTACATGGCAGAAATTCCGCCGTCAGCAAGAGGAGATGCCGCAAAACGACCGTCCGCACTGGCCCCCACATTCTTACCCATGGGGACATGAGCAGATACGGTATAAAGACCCGTATGATAAACCCCGCCCCGGGCATTTGTGTATGGCTTCAATCCATCGGCAAAGTAGTTTACCCACTTTGCACCTATTGTATCAACATCATTGTTATCATTACCGTATTTGGGGATTTTCCGCAGCACCTTCTGCCTCAGTTTCTCCTGACCCTTCCAGTCATCCTTAAGAGCCTGCAGAAAATCAGCAGCCTTGACTGATTTCTCATCAAATACAAGAGTTTTAAGAGCAATCAGAGAATCCGCTACATTGGCCACCTGAATCAGCTGAATACCGGAAAGATTATATCTGGCTCCTCCGGCAGTCACATCCAGCCCCTTCCGGGTACAGTCATCAATTACCGAAGAGAGAAAGGGAGAAGGTACAACCTCGGCGTGAGCCCGGTCAACGAAATCACAGGAGCGGATCATCTGTTTTATAAAATAATCCAGCTGTCCCCGGAATGCCTCTTCCAGCTCTTCATAATTGTCATAGCTGTCCAGAGAACCCAGAGCCGGTGCGATCTGCTCTCCACTCTGCATACAGACACCATTATTCAGAGTCAGCTCCAGAGCCTTAACCATATTAAACATGGCCGCATCGCTCCATCCCAGATTATTTCCCGGTGTAGTCAACTCAACACAGCCTACAACCGCATAATTCAGAGCATCCTCTCTGGAAATACCCACATTCTGAAGCGAGGGTATAATGCTTTCATCATTGAAAATCTGGGGCATACCGCTGCCCTGGCCGATTACATAGGAACAGAAATCTATAAAGTCATCGGGACTGTCCTTGTGAAGCCTTACAGAAAGGTTCGGCTGGGGTAGTCCAATATGTTCCTGGGCCTTGAGACACATCCAGGAGATAAGATTGGAAGCATCCTTCCCCTCTGAATCCAGCCCGCCAACAGCAACATTGAAACCGATCGGAAATCCTGCAAAATAGCGGGCACCGTCGGAGTTTCTCAGGTAAACAATCTTGTTAAAAGAGAGCCAGAGATGTTCCAGCAGCTGCTGTGCTTCATCAAGATCGATAATACCTGCTTCCAGATCCTTTTCAAGGTAGGGATAGAGATACTGATCCATACGTCCCGGTGAAAAAGAGGAGGCATTTGATTCAGCCTGAAGCAGAACAAAAAGAAACCACAGAGATTGAAGAGCCTCATGATATGACCCGGGAGCTTCGGCCGCAACTTTGGCGCAGTTATTTCTGATAACTGTCAGGTATTCCTCATTATATCCGTCAACCTCTTTCTCTATCTTTTCATTAAGAAGAGAATCAGCCAGAACAGAATAGCGTTTCATAAAATCACACCCAGCCTGGAGCATTATCTCCTGTGCCTGATAAAAGTCTTTTACTTCATCAGCGGCAGAATCTCCTGCGGCAGTCTTAGCCTGCCTTACATCTTCAAGCAGCCCGGCAGGTCCTCTCTGCAGCCAGAGCTCGGCATTTGGAGCAATATGTCCCTGGGCATGATCCTTCTGGTTGATTTTTACAACCTTGGAGATCTCTTTGATCTCCTCTCCCCGGTTCTGATTGATATGATCTTCAAGGGTCCTGTCCTTCCAGAAGGGAAGAAGGGTATTAAACAGGATGTCCCTGTCTGTATCTTTCTTGGAGAAACGATCCTGTTCCCTGCTGTCGAGAATATCAAATTCTCTTTCAAGCCAGGAGAGACCGGCCTCGGGAAAGACAACACCACTGCGGATACCGGGAGTCCGGTTCCCCACAATCCTCTCCATGGGATCAATACGGATAGGAATTTCCTTCAGAGAACGGGCAAAGGCAAAAGCTCTTTGTAAAACTATGGAATATCCCTCATGCTCCTTATATGAATCAGTTATGCTTACAGCCTGATCCATAGAGACGATTCTCTCCTCTTCCATGATCAGTTTTCTATATGATTCAAGCTCAGGATTCAGGGACAGATCCCTTAAATTACTGGAGTAACGATTTAAAAATTCCTTGAAATGAGACAATTGGGGCCTCCCCTTGATTTATCATATGATAATTATATACTGTCATATGAAATATAATCTATCTTTATTTCACAGTTTAAGCTATAATATTAGCAATTTTCACCCATTTAGTCTAATTAAGGCCCTTGGGACTAACCAGCACATCACCAAAGCTCTAAACGCGCTTTGGTAGCTATAAGGAGTTTATTAATGAAACGAGTCCTGCTCACCGGAGGAAACGGATTTATAGGAACCAGATTTAAGGAAGCTCAAAAGCATAATTTTGAGATCCTCTCCACCGATGTAAGCGAGCTGAACATTCTGGAAGAAGAGAAAGTACTGGATGCCCTGAATCTCTTTAAACCCGACTATGTAATCCATGCCGCCGCCATCGCCCTCACCGACTTCTGCAATCAGAATCCCGAAAAATGTTATGCCATCAATGTTACCGGAGCCGTAAATATTGCCCGGGCCTGTAAGGCAACAGGTGCCAAGATGATCTTTCTCAGCACTGAACAGGTCTTTAACGGCAACCCTGAAGGAGGACCCTACAAGGAGAGTGATACTCCCGTACCCGACACCATGTACGGTAAAAACAAGCTGGAAGCCGAAGGCCTTATCAAAGAGATTCTTGATGAACTCATCATTCTCCGCTTCACCTGGATGTTCGGCGTTCCTGAGCGTTTCTGTCCTGTTGTGAACAACGTCTTCTGGGATACAGTCAAAGCAGTTATGAGAGGTGAAACCCAGAAGGTACCCGCAAATGAATACCGTGGTCTCACCTATGTAAACGAAATGATGGACCAGTTTGATAAAATCCTTGCCCTCCCTCCCGGAACCTACCATGTGGGTTCCAAGAATGAAAAAAGCCGCTATGAAATTGTCTGCCTGATTCTTAAAGAGATGGGATTGGAAAAGAGAATCAAAGAACTCATCATTAAAGACGAAGAAAAGTACTCAGACAAGCCACGGGATGCCCGGCTGGACACCTCCCTCATACAGAGCCTGGAAGTCAAGTTCTCCGATACCAGTGAAGCCGTTGTCAGCTGTGTACAGGAAAACTTCCTTAATATGAACTGATTCTATATCGGCGGGGGAGATCCCCCGCCGGATAGACCCTTACCCACTACGGGAAACCCCTTACCCGTCCTCCTCCCTCCCCTCTACACTCAGTCACATCATCAACATAAAATTCCACATGTATACTCAGTCCCTGTAAGTAATTAAATAGATCCATAAAAATAATATTTTCTTGGCACAACCCTTGCTATATGAAGAGCAAGGAGAAATAATTATGGAGAACATGGATATACAAATCATCTGCGGCGGAAATGAATGCGATTTCCACAGCGAAGAATACATACTGGCCTCATCAACCGTATGGGAAGCAGATTTTTTTCAGATCACAGCCGAAGGGCAGGAAGTACTGCAGAAAGTAGCGAATCCCCAGACCCTGTGATATACTCCTAATCCCATGAGCGGATTAAAACATCACATCCTACTCTTCATCCTGGCCTGCTTGATAAGCGGAGGAATTTCCGCCTC
This sequence comes from Oceanispirochaeta sp. M1, assembly GCF_003346715.1. NCBI lineage: Bacteria > Pseudomonadati > Spirochaetota > Spirochaetia > Spirochaetales > Spirochaetaceae > Oceanispirochaeta > Oceanispirochaeta sp. M1. Next base: position 77,744 of record NZ_QQPQ01000017.1, on the reverse strand, counting down.
AGGCCGGGTGGATGAGCATACGAAACCTGATATAAAAATTCTCTATATCCCCGGTGTTGCAGACCCCTTCTATAAGTCCATGGAAGAGGGAGCGCAACAGAAAGCAGAGGCTATGGGGATCAGTCTGACCGTATCGGATTACCCGGAAACCTGGGATCCCGCAATACAGATTCCTCTTCTCAATGAAGCCGTAGCCGCAGGAGACTATGACCTTATAATGATTGCTCCTGTGGACAGGGATGCTCTGGTTTACCCTCTGAAGGTCCTCTATGAAAATGGAATTCAGATTATTACGGTGGACACAGAGATAGGAGACGGTGACTATAAGAGCTCCTCTGAATGGTCCTTCCCGCTCTGCCATATAGGAACTGACAATTTTGCCGGAGCTGTGGCTCTGGGAGAAGACCTGGCCGAAAAGGTCGGAGAAAAGGGAAAAGTTTATATCAATACCACTACAGCCCTGACCTCTACAACAGAAGAGAGAAAAGATGGATTTATTGAAGGAATATCCCATTTCCCGGAAATGGAAGTTGTCCGTGTCGATTACAATGGAGACCTCCAGGAGGTTGCCAGAAACCAGACCCTCTCGGTCCTGATGGACCATCCGGAAATTGTAGCCGTCTTCGGTACAAATGTATTCAGCAGTCAGGGGGTATCTTCAGCCGTTAAAAACACAGGTTTATCCGGTGCGGTCAGAGTTGCAGCCTGGGACTCCACAGAGACCCTTATCCGCAGCCTGCGGAGGGGCGAGGTAGACCTGGTCCTGGCACAGAAACCTGCCGAAATTGGTGCTCTGGCAATTGAATGGGCTCACAGCTACCTTATTGAAAACAGAACAATACCAAAAAGCATCACCTCGGGATACGTCATTCTGGATAAAACGAATATAAATGATCCCGATATGGAGCAGTACATCTACTAACAATGAAACTATATCCACGGCTGGCTTTGACAATTCTGACACTCATTATCATGCAGGCCTCTTTTACGGGTTTCTATGTAAGCCGGACAATCAGGAATAATAATCTAAAGGACGCAAGAATTGAGCTGGAACTGAAAACAGACTTTATCATCAATAACTATAATTCCTGGAAACGGCATCTCTGGAAACAGCTGATTCTTATACGAAATTATACAGCCGTCACAGCCATATCAGAAATATCAGAAGAAGATCTCAACTCCCTTCTCACATCCACAGGCATTGATGCTGTTGTTGTAAAAAGTGAAGAACTCAATTTTTCAATTGAAGCCATTAACAGCAGCCCTGACTTTGTACTCCCCTCAGGAGAAGATCTGAGCAATCTCTTTAATCATCCATCTATCAGGCTCTTCAATATCAGGGGACAGTTCTACATGGTGGGAATTCTCTACCTTCAGGAACTGAGCAGTCCCGCAGAAATATATCTTATCAAGCATATCAATGACAGTTTCCTTAAAAACATAGTATTTGATACGGATGGAAAGATTCTCTTCCACACAACTACCGACTTTCTGGCGGGTCATGATGAAGTTCAGAAGGCAGCTTTCAGACATATAAAACCCGATATGGCCTATCTTGAACTCTACGCCCTTGAAGATGAGGGAGAAAGCTTCAATATGGCAGGAATCAAGGTAGGTGAAATCATCAGCGACAGCGGAGCTAGTGATGTATTTCTGACAATTATCCTCTCCAATGAACCCTATCAGCGGAGAATTCAGGCCATTGAGAGGACAGTGCTCACAGTCTCTCTTTTTACTCTTATCATCACAGCCCTTCTGACTCTGCTGTTTACAAAAGGAATTACCAGACCCGTTGCAAGCCTTGCAAACGCCATGGGGCATATCCGGAAGGGCAGCTACAATATTCAAATCAAGAATTCCGGACGGAGTGAAATAGGGGTTCTTCTTAAGGGCTTTAACGGTATGGCCGCCCGGCTGCACCACGACCAGATAAGAATTGAGAAATCACTTGATGAGATTACCTTTCTCAACGAGTTCAACGAAGAGATTATTCACTCCATAAGAGATGCCCTGGCAGTTGTGAACGATGACCTTGTAATAGAAAAGTCGAACTCCGCTTTTGACCATCTTGCCGGAGGGAAATGCGCCACACTGACTGATTTCGTAAAACATGCTTTTGATGATTCACTGATTGAAATAGTAAGGAACATACTCTCTCAGGAGAATGAGGAGTGGATACGGCGTATACGAAACAGGAACAAAGGGATCTTCGAACTGAAAATATACCCCGTACACAGAGAGTTCCATCTCCACTCGGATAAAAAGATGTGCGTACTCCTTCTGGAGGATATCTCTGCAAGAACCGCCTATGAAGAAAAAACGACACAGGCAGAAAAACTCTCAACCATAAGCATGCTTTCAGCTGGAATCGCCCATGAGGTTAATAATCCCCTCTCTTCCATCGTTACAAATATTCAGAATCTTATCTATGAAGAGAAGGACCCGGAACGACTTGAATCCCTGCGGCTGGTGGAGGATGAATCGCAGAGAATCGCCCAGATTATAAGAGATCTGACAGATTTCACCTCAAGAGAACAGGATCAGGGAAACAGATGCTCTCCCCTGCAGATATCTGAAGAGGTCAAAAGACTGATTCAGCATTCCAGGCGCCCCGACGGTTCCCTGATTCCCCCTATACTGATAACAAGCGAGGGAGTCAATTCGGATGTGATGATCTCCAAGGGAGAGCTGATGCAGCTTCTGATCAACTTGCTGCAGAATGCTGTTCACGCAGTCACGGGTGAGAGTCCCATTGAAATATTTCTTACAGAATCTGAAGAAGATACTCATATTACAGTAAAAGACAGGGGATGCGGTATTCCGGAAGATATCCGGAGCAGGATTTTTGATCCTTTCTACACCAGTAAATCAAATGGAGAAGGAACCGGACTGGGCCTGTCTGTAGTCTACGGTATAATGCAGAAATACAAAGGCAGTGTTCATGTAGACAGCACAGTCGGAGAAGGAACATCTGTGAAGCTCCTTATTCCAAAATACTCCGGGGAAAATGAATGAACATACTTATTGCAGATGATGAGAAAGGAATCCGCGTCGGACTGAGTAAACTATTCCAGAGGGAAGGTTATGACTGCTACACGGCCGAAGACTATAACAGTGCAATTGAACTTGTAAGGCACAGAGAGATTCACCTGGCTCTCCTTGACATAAGAATTGGAAACAGAGATGGTGTTGAACTCCTCAAAGCCATTAAAAAGATCAACTCTGATGTCAGCTGTCTGATGATTACAGGTTACGGCAGTATTGCCAACGCAGTAGAAGCTATTCGCTCGGGAGCCGAAGACTATCTTCTGAAACCTCTGGACAACGACTACCTCCTTGCTACGGTCTCCTCCCGTCTGGAATTAAAGCAGCTTAAAAATGAGAACCTCTACCTCAGAGAGACTCAGAAAAAGAAGATGCTTGATTTTGACTTCAGCACTAATCATCCTGCCATGAAAAAAATCATGGATATTGCAGACAGAGTCAAGGATACAGATACAACTGTGCTGATCACAGGAGAGAGCGGAACAGGCAAGGAAGTCCTGAGCAGATATATTCATTACAGCAGTAACAGGAAAGATGCTCCTTTTGTTGGAGTCAACTGTGCTGCCCTGTCAGAAACTCTTCTTTTAAGTGAACTCTTCGGACATGAAAAAGGGTCATTCACAGGAGCACAGGGACGGAAAATCGGAAAGTTTGAACTTGCAGACCGGGGTACACTCTTTCTTGATGAGATCGGGGACATGTCCCTGGATGCTCAGGCCAAACTTCTCAGGGTTCTGGAAGAGAGCAGCCTGGAGAGACTGGGGGGAAACAGAACCATCAATGTTAATATAAGAGTCATTGCTGCAACGAACCAGAATCTCAGGGAACTGATGGAGAAGAAGCAGTTCAGGGAAGATCTTTTCTACCGCCTCAATGTTATCAGGCTGGAGCTGCCTGCACTGCGCAAGCGACCTGATGATATAGCATTGCTGGCGGAATATTTCAGAGAACGTTTCAGCCGTGATTTCAAAAAAGGGGAGACCGAATTCAGTGAAACGGCCCTGGATAAAATGATAACATATGACTGGCCGGGAAATATCCGAGAGCTGAGAAACCTTATCAATCAGAGTGTGCTTTTATCAGATTCAAGACAGCTGGACCCCTTAAGTCAGGGTGCTGGCCTTATGCCGCTGTCCAGGAGATCTGCAGCGACGGCCGAAGGAGCCAATCTCCAGGAGATGGTGAATCATATGGTTGAAGAGTTTGAAAAAGAGATAATCACCCGGACTCTTCAGAAAAATAAATTCAATAAAACGGCAGCCGCCGAAGAGTTGGGAATCACTAGAAAGACCCTGTTCAACAAGATGTCCAGATACGGACTGTAACAGCTTGTAACAGAATCTGCCTCCTTATCTGTTTAATAAGAAAAAGATAAGGCAGGAATTCTCTATGAAAAATATTTTGATGCATATTCTTACTCTCACGTCCCTTCTATTTCTGATCAGCGGCTGTACAACCAGCTCTATTATGGGCCTGTCCAGAGCATCCTATGTTGAAGATCTTCAGCAGCAGTTAGAAGATGATTCCCGTCAGGACCGCCGTATAGAGAGTGATCTCAGGGAACTTAAGAACAAAGATGATTCACAGCTTCTCGCTCTTCAGCAGGATCTGACGGAACTTAACGGTAGAATGGAGGAGCTCCAGAGGGTATCGGAACAGCTGGATCTGATAATAGCCTCCCTGGATGAGACAGAACAGGAAACCAGGAAACTTCAGAAACTGGCTGATGAGTTTAAAATCCGTATGGCCACCGTACATGAGGACACTCTCTCTGTTCTCGTTACTGCTTTGGAAGAATATATAGGCGGCAGTTCCGAATCTGCCGATGCTGAAGAGTCATAAAAAACCGCTCCCCGGGGAGGAGCGGCCTAAAGGAGAATAGGAGAATAGGAAAAAGGAGAAAAACTAAAAAACTTTATTCAAGAACCAAAGCCGCAGCCCCGAGGAGACCGGCATCTCTACCGGTTTCTGCCAACTTTATTTCCATTGCTTCACTCATCATCTCATGGGTATGAGAGAGAAAACGCTCTCTGATCCGATTCAAATACATATCACCGAAGGACATAAGCCCGCCGCCGAGTATTACCAGTTCAGGATCAAGCATCTTATAGATATTATATAAGGTGGAACCCACAACATCCGCCGAATTCTCAACGATAGCGGTACATATGGGATCACCCTTCTTCATTCCTTCTTCAATAGTCTGACCGTTCATCTGATCCGCCGTTTCGGCAGTGATCCCGATACTGCTCTCAAGCCCTTTTTTAAGGTGCATCCTATACAGATCAGGAAAGAAAAGTCCCGAAGCCAGCGCCATGGCACAGCCGTAATTACCGCAGGTGCATTTCACATCCGAATCAATATCGATAATGGAGTGCCCGACCTCACCGGCCGTACCCACCTTACCGCGGAGCATCTTGTCATTGACAATGATTCCTCCACCAATTCCGGTGCTGACAGTGACAAATACAAGGTTGTGATATCCCTTCCCTGCTCCGAACATAAACTCACCAAAGGCCTGAGCATTGGCGTCATTATCAAGGATGATTCTCATCCCGGGCAGAAGAACGGAAAGTTTATCCACAAAGGGATAGTCATAAATATTATGAGCAAAATTGCTCACTGTAACGATCATTCCCTTCTTAAAGTGGATATGAGCGGCACAGGCGACTCCTATTCCCAGAACATCCTCTGCCATAACTGAGCAGCTATCCATTACTTTTGTTACAAGCTCTGCAATTACACTTACAATATCATCCCACTGTTTATCACTGTGATCATAAACAGTCTCTTTCCCTACAAGGGTTCCATCTGTTTTAAAAAGGGCAGCCGATAATTTGGTGCCCCCCAGATCCACTCCGCAGATCAGTTTCTCAGACATAGACTAACCCTTAACTGAACCTGACATCAGCCCGCGTACAAAGTAGCGTCCTGAAACCAGATAGATAGTCAGTGTGGGCAGGGCTGCCATAAGGGCGCCTGCAAAGTGTACGTTGTATTCCTTAACACCCGTAGATGAACTTACAAGATTGTTCAGAGCAACAGTCATGGGCTGACTTGTAGCATCACCGAAGGAGACACCGAAGAGGAAGTCATTCCAGATATTGGTAGTCTGCCAGATAACGGAAACAACAATAATAGGAGTTGAGTTGGGTAGAATTATATCCTTGAAGATCTTGAAAAAATGAGCCCCGTCCACCTGGGCTGACTGTACCAGTTCAGAAGGAAAGGTGTCATAGGTATTCTTGAAAAACAGAGTTGTAAATCCAAGACCGTACACTGTATGAACCAGAACAAGACCTGTAGTTGTACCGGCCAGATTCAGGGTTCCCAGAACACGGGCCGTAGGGATCAATACGATTTGAAAAGGAATAAAACATCCGAACAAAATAAGTCCGAAAAGAATTTTATCTCCTTTGAACTGCCATTTAGACAGAACAAAACCGCTCAGTGATCCCATAAGAGTAGACATAAATACCGCAGGAATAACCATTCGGATGGAGTTTAGAAAGTAGGGTTTCAGACCCGTGGCCTGAACACCGATCTGAGCTTCAGACCATGCCTTTGTCCAGGGTTCGAATCCGAATGCTACGGGTAATGCCAGCATATTTCCGCCTCTTATTTCGGCAAGAGGCTTAAATGAATTGACTACCATTACATAGAGTGGTATCAGAAAGAATATGGCGAACACCACCATAATCACCATATTTACTATTTCCGCGGTTTTATGAAGCCGCATTGTATCTTTAATTGTCATATCAGCTGTCCTTCACAATATTGCGGATGTACGGAATGATGACAATGGCAAACAGAACCAGCATAAAGACTGCGGAACTGGCACCGATACCCATCTGATTCCTGGTGAATGTATAGGAATACATAAAGGTGGAAGGCATCTCTGTTGCCCGTCCGGGCCCACCGTTGGTCAGAGCAATAACCAGGTCGTAAGACTTGATAGCCATATGCCCCAGTATTACAAATACAGAGGTGAAGGAGGGACCCAACTGGGGAATGATAATCTTAGTATAGAGCTTCCAGGCTCCGCAGCCATCGACCACGGCCGATTCAATTGTGGCATGGTTCACAGCCCTCAGACCTGCTAGAAACATGGTCATCACATATCCTGTGACCTGCCAGATGGCGGCAATAACAATGGTGTAGATGGCCTTATCTGAAGTTTTAATCCAGTTGAATTTAAAATTGATAAATCCCCAGGAATGCACGATCTGCTCCAGTCCGATACCTGGATCCAGAAACCATTTCCAGGCAGTACCGGTAACTATAAATGATATAGCCATGGGGTACAGATAGATGGGTCTGAAGAAACGATCTCCCAGCTTGCTCCAATCAATCATGATTGCCAGAAACAAACCTAATACAGTTGAAATAGAGATATATAGAACAGTGAATATTGCAAAGTTCTTCAATGCAATATGCCAATTGGCGTTTTGAAACATTTTTATGTAATTTGTCATACCCACCCAGCCGTAGGAAGGCATCAGACGGGAATCGGTGAAAGAGATATATACAGTAAAAATGATAAAGGCATACACAAAAACAAAAGTGAGAATGATTGTGGGCAACAGAACAAAGCGGGCCGTCAGATCATCCCTGGTAATACGCCATTTATTGGTTATAGCCATAGATATAAATCCTTTAACAGTTAAAGAACTGCCGGCTGCATCCCAGATTGAAAGACAGTCGGCAGAAAATCAGCGGTCAGACCGCATTAGTTTGAATTATTTTGCGCTTGCAACTGCTGCAGCGAGTTCCATTGCAGCTTCTTCGTCACCGTAAACACCATTAAAGTGAGAGGTAACTACATCATACATAGCCTGTTTTACACTGGCAGGTGATGCATGACCATGACCCATTGATCCAAAGAGAGTTCCGTTTTTGGAAGCTTCGGCCAGGTCTTTCATACCTTTTTTACCGGCAGCGTCAAACTCTGTATCGGGGATGTCGGTTCTTGCAGGTACAGATCCCTTAACCAGATTGAATGCAACCTGAAAGCTGGGAGCCAGAATGGCTTTTGCCAGTTCCTGCTGAGCATGTTTGTACTCAGGTGCTACATCAAACATTACAAACTGGTCGGCGTTGAAGGTTACGGTTCCCTGTGTTCCGGGAGTTCTCATGAAGTAGAAGTCTTTTCCAGGTTCAAGACCGGCAGCCTTGAATTCACCCTTGGCCCAGTCACCCATCATCTGGAAACATGCATCGCCTTCAATAACCATGGCGGAGGCCAGGTTCCAGTCTCTACCGCTGAAGTTATCATCAACAAATGATCTCAGCTGAGACATTTTGTAAAATGCATCAACCATAGTGTCAGATTTCAGTGCATCTTCATCCAGATCAATCATTGATTTCTTGTAAAATTCGGGTCCACCGGCTGCGATAACACAACTGTCAAACATTGTGGCATCCTGCCAGGCCTGTCCGCCGTGTGCCAGAGCGATTTTTCCGGACGCCTGAACTTTTTCCATGGCCATGATGAACTCATCCCATGTTTTAGGTTCAGTGATTCCAAGATCATCCATAATCTCTTTGCTTGCCCATACCCAGTTGGTAGAGTGTACATTAACAGGAGCAGCGACCCACTCTCCGTCATATTTAGAGAAGAATTTAAGGGCTTCAGGTACAACTGCATCCCAATTCTCAGCTTTTGCTACATCATTGAGGTCTGCCAGGAATCCCAGTTCAGCCCAGTCAATAATATCAAAACCAAGCATCTGAACCGCAACAGGAGGATTTCCTGCTGTAGCTCTTGAACGAAGAACAGTCATGGCACCATCACCACCACCACCGGCTACAGGAGAGTCAGTCCAGCTGATTCCCTTGGCTTCAAGATCTTCTTTTAATACATTAAGAGCGGCTGCTTCACCACCGGAAGTCCACCAGTGAAGAACTTCAACTTCATTAACATCCATTACCTCTTCTGCTGCAGTATCCTGCTGACCACCAGCAAAAAGACCAGCTGTCACCATGGACAGAACCAGCATTAGATAAAGTACCTTTTTCATAAATCCCCCTTGTTTTCCACAATTAAATTGTGGATCACGGTTTAATAATTTAAATAATTGTACCACCACGATTTTCATATGTAAAGTTTTAATTTTCATTTGAAGCTTATTTTCTTTACTTCAAACACTAATCAGTATCATCTAAAACAATATTTGTACTTATATAACGATATAGGGGTCAATCACAGATCAAAAAGGAGGATATATTTTCATATGAAAGTAATGTTGAATGAAATCAGGAAGAGACAGAAAATCTCTGTCCCTCTGCAGCACTCCTGTAGGCTGCATCCATCACATACTGCACAGCTGCTCCATCACTGAGTGAAGGAGAGAAAGACTTACCCTCAACAATTGATTTAAGAAAACGATACTGGTTCTCTGTATGAAATCGGGTCCAGCCTATGACTGAGCGGGGTGCAGGAATCTTTGCATCAGGGTAATGCTGAAGGGTTTCCAGACGATTCCATCCCATCCCTTTATTATCCTCATCAAAATAATAGAGAAAATTCGGGTCCATCAGCTTAAAACTGAAGGAGCCCCTGCTGCCGTAGACTGTGATATTCAGATTATCCAGAGTTCCTGTGGCAAAACGTGAGACCTCAATTGTCCCCTGTGCACCTGAATCCAGTTCACATTGAAGCCAGGCAGCATCATCCACGGTAACGGATTCTCTCTTTCCGCTACCGTCGGCCAGGGGCCTCTCCTTTATATAGGTCTTCATATCTGCTTTTACAGAACTGAAATCCCCCAAAAGGAAGCGAAGAAGATCAATCACATGACTTCCCAAGTCCGCCAAGGCTCCTCCACCGGACTTTTCAAAATCCATTCTCCAGGAGAAAGGTCGGGAGGGATTCTGATAACCAGTATGAAAGTATTCCCCTCTGAAGGAGTATATCTCGCCTATTCTTCCCTGCTCCATCAACTCTTTTGCCTTCATAATGGCAGGGATAAAACGATAATTGAATACCATCCCTATCTGTCTGTCAGACTCTACAGCGGCCTGTTCCAATTCTCTTGCTTCTCCAGCATTCAGTGCCAGAGGCTTTTCGCAGAGTACATGCTTCCCAGCCTTCAATGCCTTCATGATCTGACTCTTATGGAGTGAATTCGGAGTGACCAGATCTACAATATCAACTTCAGGATCAGCCAGAAGCTCATCATAGTCCCGATAGGCCTTCTCAAAACCGGCCTTAGAAGCTGTTTCTTCAGCACCCGCAACCGTAGACCTGCAGACTCCTTTAATAAATATATCCGGAAGCTGCCCCGGATAAATATATGAAATATCAGACCAGGCAAGCTGATGTATACGTCCGATTCCACCGAATCCGGCCATGGCAATTACTATTTTTTCCATCTTTAAATTCACTCCTGTTTCTGATCTATATTTCATCTGATCATTATATTATTTTATTCAGAAGAATTCTCATCCAGAGACTGTCTCAAATTCTTAACTGCTTTTGTAATTTTACCGATGCCTGGTATAAAACGATTTCCCGGTCCCTCTCCATCCTCACCTTTCAACAGAGCCGACGAGAACTCACCAACAGTCATTCCAGCTTCAATGAAAGGTGCCGCATTACCCGGCCCGATACCACCGTCTTCCATCAGGTCGACCTCATGATCCCGTCCTGCATCCCGGATCATCTGTTTCAGATCAGCAATACTCTGAATCATAATCGGGTCTATCAGGTGAGGGGTCTTTCCCTTCTCATTGATCCAGAAACGAGCTCTACTTTCATACTCAATAATATCAACAAAAGGAATATACTGCCTGAAAAAATCCAGAGGAAGTCCCTGCCAGCCCCATACTCCCACCTTAAGCCCCAGAGCATCCTTTATAAAGGTGATATCCTGCATGGTGTTTTCCATGGCGGTCTCCAGGGGGATAGTAATCAGGTCTGCCCCTGCATCCTTCAACTGCCTGTACAGGTCAAATGTCGGACGGACCATCTGCAGCTGTATTTCAATCTCCAGACTGGTATGAGGTCTGATACCCATAAGTACATCAAGACCTCCCCTGGGAGCATTGAAATTCATATACTGACCATCTCTCATCTCCAGATGAATCCAGTCGGCCCCCGCTGATTCAAGCTCCCGAACTGTCCCGCCAAGATTTCCATAATCAGCCCAGAAAAGTCCTGCGGCTATCTTAATTCTATTATCAATGATACCAATTTTCTCTGATCTCATATTTGCACCTCACAAACATTCATATGAAAGCTATTTGACTTTCATATGAACCATACTATACAATATTCCTTATGAATGCAAATAAAAATTGGAACCCTGACAAAATCTACGACTTCCTTATTATCGGATCGGGGATGGGAGGAAGCTCCATAGCCCATGCCCTGCACTCCTCAGGTGCCTCAATTCTAATGGTTGAACGGGGTGACTTCATTAAGCAGGAAAAAGAGAACTGGTCTGTTTCCGAACTGGTATTGAAAAAACGATACGCTGCCGATGAGGTCTGGCTGGATAAGAATGGTATTGAGTTCAAACCGCGGATGTATTACAACGTCGGAGGAAATAATAAGTTTTTTGGAGGAAGCGCATTAAGACTCCGTAAATCTGATTTCAACTCAGACTGGCCCATCGATTATAAGGAATTATCCCCCTGGTATAAGAGAGCAGAAGAACTTATGGGTGTAAGGGGTGAAGCCGGAGAAGATTCCACAGAACCTGATGATCAGTGCTACTCCCTTCCCCCGGTAGAACATGAAGAGACCATTGAAAAACTAAAAGACAAACTGCTGCTGCAGGGACTCCACCCCTTTCACCTGCCTGTTGCGATAGATTCGGCACCCGGAGGCCGCTGCCGGAAAGGTAGCCCCTGCGATGGATTCCCCTGCATGGTAAGAGCCAAGGGTGATGCGGAAAACAGCTTTCTCAGACCACTACTCCTCCGATCGGACTCTAACTTGACCCTTTTAACCAATACAAAAGTGGAGAAACTCCTTTTAAATGAAAAGAACAGTCGAATAGAGGCTGCTTTAATAACTAAGGATGGAAAGAGTTTCATTCAGAAAGCCCATACAATTATCCTTTCGGCAGGAGCCGTCAATTCAGCGGCTTTACTTTTACGCTCATCATGTCCCTCCAGACCAGAGGGAATATCCAACAGCTCAGGCAATGTAGGCCGCTACTATATGTCTCATAGAAACTCAGTCCTTCTGGCCCTTTCCCCATTCAGGAAAAATCCCACTATTTTTCAGAAGACCCTTGCTGTCAATGATTTTTACTCACGGGGTTGGGGGAATATACAGCTCAGGGGGAAAGTACAGAAAGAGATGCTTCAAATAAAGAATAAAAAGCTTTACAAACTATTTCCCGGATTCATAGCAAAGCGGAGTATTGATCTCTGGTTGATGAGTGAAGACAGGGCAGATCCTGAGAACAGAGTCAGCCTGCAGGACGGGAAGATAAAGATATGCCTCAAAGAAAATGAAAACCCCGGGCACGAGAGCCTAATAAAAGCAGCTGCTAAAATGATGAAAAAGGCCGGATACCCTCTCATTTTTATTGATAGACGAGGTATTGAAGCCGTCCAGCATCAATGCGGAACTCTCCGGATGGGGAAAACTTCAGAGAATGCAGTACTGGATAATTGGTGCAGATCTTTTGATCATCCCAACCTTTACATTGTGGATGCATCCTTCTTCCCCAGCTCTGCTGCCGTCAATCCGGCGCTGACAATTGCCGCCATGGGACTCCGTGTGGGAGATCATCTGCAAAATCAGTACCGAAAAAAAAGATCTCAGTTGACAAATTCTTAGAATACCCTACATAATATTTTCATATGACAATATCATTTTATCATATGAAAGATCATTCTAAGGATATATTATGAAAAGTCTTTCAGAGCTTCTGGAAGAGGAAAAATCATTCTGTTTCGATACTTTCACAGAGAAGACTGCCTGGGCACTGGGATGCGCTGCTGTAAAAGAGTGTATGCTTCAGGATCTCCCTGTAGCCATACGCATTGAGAGAGATGAACAGATTCTTTTTCAATCCGCCTTAAAGGGCAGCTGCCGGGATAATGACCTCTGGCTTGGGGGAAAGGCAAGACTTGTCAGGCATTTCAGACACAGTTCCTTCTATATATCCAGAAAACTGATAAAAGATAAGGAAGATCTCTACAGTAAATACATACTGAAACCCGAACTGTACAGAGCTAAGGGTGGTGGAATTCCTCTGTTTCTTAAAGACGGGATCATTGCAGCTGTTCTTATAATTTCCGGACTGAAAGACAATGAAGACCATGATCTGGCAGTGAAGATTACCAAAGACTTTCTTAAAGAAGAAATAGCTTCCCCATGAAGACTATAAGCGTTACTATGAATGGATTATTAAATAGGCAACTCCAGGGATTGGTTAGATCATGAATCAGAGACACAAACAGATATTGAGCATCATGTCAGACGGACGTAAGGTAACGGTTAATGATCTGGCAGAACAGCTGGAAGTATCCCAGGCTACAATCAGACAGGATTTGACACAGCTTGAAAACAAAGGTTTCCTTAGAAGAGTACATGGTGGAGCCGTTCTGGATGAAACAGATGATATTTCCCATCGTATGGGTATCAACTATGAGCAGAAACTCCGTATTGCCCGAATGGCGGCACAGTATGTTAATGAGGGAGAAACCATCTATATTGAATCTGGGTCCATCAATGCCCTCTTTGCCAAAGAAGTTTCACGTATCCCCAAGACAACAATAATCACATCAAATGCCTTTATTGCCAGACAGATAGGTAAAGAGGCTCTGGGAAATGTAATCCTCCTGGGAGGTCTCTACCAGCCTGAAAGTGAATGTATGGTGGGTAATCTGGTTAAGATCTGCCTTAATGCCCTTAATTTCACAAAGGCTTTTATCGGAATTGACGGCTTTTCAATAGAGACCGGTTTTACAGGTCGGGACATGATGCGCGCAGAAATAAATTCTGAAATAATCAGCCGAAGCCCTCAAACCTTTATTCTCACAGATGCCAGTAAATTCGGAAAGATTGCCCTTTCCCGTTACTGCGGTGTGGAAGATATTGATTATCTTATTACAGATGAAGTTCCGGCACCCGAGTATAAAAAGGTTCTGGAAAAAGCAGGCGTAAATCTTCTTATTCCGGAATAGTTCTCTTTAAAATTTCCAGACCGAACATATGGATGGGAATCCCCGAATCAAAGACAAGGTCTGCCGCTTGGAAAAAGCTGCTCCTTGAGAAATCAACCGGGATCATAACCAAAACGTTTGGAAATTTTCAATGCATGACTGATTAAGGTTTCCCCGATTTCCTTATATTGATCTCTGGTTACCCGATATTCCGGACCCACGATCCACAATGCGGCTATAGGATAGTGGCGATAATCAAATATAGGGACACCGATACAGTGAACATCCGGTACTTCCTCACCATCATCAACAGCATAACCCTGAGCCTGTACAACAGCCATCTCATCAAGCATGGCTTTCTTACTGGGAACCGTATTGTCAGTGTATCGTACAAAGGTTATCTGATTGACTATGTTGTTCCTTTCATCTTCAGGAAGAAATGCCATAATGGCCTTTCCGGGAGCCGAAGTCTGAACGTGAACTCTTTTACCGATTTCGGCAGTGAATTTTATATGCTGAAATGAAATAAGCTGTTCTACCATGACCACTTCATTTCCAAGGAGACTGCCGATCAGGACAGTTTCATTTATTTCATCACGCAGAGCATGCATTACATCTATAGAATTTTCAATAAGCCCTTTATTACGCATCCCTGCATACCCCAGATACAATAAACGGGGAGTCGCATGATATTTCCTGGATTCCTCTTCAACATATCCGTAGTATTCCAGACTTTTAATGACCCTGAATACACTGTTCTTTGGATAGCTGAATGCATTAGAAATTTCAGCAATAGAGGCTTCTTTCTTATCTCTGGCAAGATATTCCAGTATTTTCAATGCCCTGGCAATATTAGGGATCAGATATTTACTCTGTTTCCTGTCATCATCAAAGGTATCAGTAATTGCATTTTCTGTTTCCATTTTAGCCATTATAACTCCATCATCTTATATATTAAATGAGATTATGATTTATATCATAAATTAAAAGATAAACTTTGTTAATAATGTAGATAATTTAATTATGATCCGGCTGATCAAAGCCGAATTTACGTGAAATTCTCCCTGCAGCGTTTGAGACTGCCTGCCCAATCCGTTCCATCCCTTTATCTCTCATTCTTTTCTCGGGCCCTGTTACCCAGATTGAACCGATGGGAGTATTGCGATAATCAAGAACACAGGCAGCAACACAGCAGATACCGCTGACCTCTTCCCCCTTATCAATGGAATAACCGGCTTCCTGGACTTTTATGATTTCGTCAAGCATTGCAGTCTTACTGGGGAGGGTATAATCTGTGAAACGTGTAAAGGTGAGATGATTCAGAAGATTACTCCTTTCATGTTCTGGAAGTGCTGCAATAATGGCTTTTCCTGGTGCTGAAGCCTGTACAGGAACCCTATGTCCGATATCAGTTGTAAACTTTATCAGTTCATAGGCAGGGAGCTGTTCCAGGATGACAATATGATTCCCCAGAAGTGTACCAATCATTACAGTTTCATTGATCTCATCTCTCAGAGTGTTCATTGAGTCCAGAGAATTGGCAATAAATCCCTTTTTATTCATCCCTGAGTAACCCAGATAGAGGAGACGGGGAGTCACATAATATTTCCTCTCCTTCTCCTCCACAAACCCGCTTAGTTCAAGACTCTTAATAATCCTGAAAACACTGTTTTTAGGGATATCAAAATGTTTTGTGATTTCAGGAATACTGGCCTCGGGAACTTCCCTGGCCAGATATTCCAGAATTCTCAAAGAGCGTCCTACATTTGGAATAAGATAACGCTCGTCTCGAGAGTTTGAATCATCACTCATTAAGCAGGGCTCACAGCGTCAGTATCATGACTGACTTCACTTTTACTTAATTGTTCATTCATTATGATCGCCAGTACAAGAATGAGACCCTTCAATATTTGCTGCCAGAAAGCAAGTATGTTCATCATATTGAGACCATTACCAAGAACAGTTACAACCATTGCTCCAAGAAACATACCGATGATTGTCCCTTTACCTCCGTTGATACTGGTACCACCGAGTAATATCGCTACAATCACATCAAACTCAAAGCCATAGGCCACACGGGGATCACCGGCACCTATCCTTGAAGCAAACATAACTCCCGACAATGCAGCAAGGGCTCCCACAATAATATAAATACTAAAAATTACTTTTTTATCATTAATACCTGAAAAGAAGGCCGCCTGTTTATTTCCACCGATTGCCATAGCATATTTACCCAAAAGTGATTTTCTGGTGATAACCATAAAGAGCAGCATAAACACCACCATGATAATCATTGGAATGGGAAATCCGGCAAAAGATCCACGGGCAAGTTTTGACCAGTTGGCAGGCATATCCTCCCTGATAGACTGACCATTACAAGCCACCAAAGCCAATCCTCGTCCTATATACATCATCCCCAATGAGGCTATAAAGGGAGGGAAATTAAATTTAGCTACCAAAGTTCCGTTGATTACGCCGAACATGAGTCCGCCGAAGACACAGACGATTGCCGCCAGATACAGGGGCCAGCCATATACGGAACCAAGCAAGGCATACAGAACCCCGGAAAAAGCAACATTACTTCCTGTAGACAGGTCATAATTACCTGTCATCATAAGAAGAACTCCCCCGCAACCCACAATAATAATCTGAGCAGCCTGGCGAAACATGTTGAAATAATTATATTTACTGAAAAAATTATTTGTAATTACTCCGAAAACTATATTAAGGAGAATGAAAACAAGAAACATAAGAAATCTCTGATCCCTGAGTAAACCTGTTTTCTTCAGATATGAGCTAATACTTTTCATCTAAAGTGTTCCTCCTGCTACTACTGACATAATTCGATCACTGTCAATATCAGTGCTGTTCTGTATAATATCTCTGGCCTTTCCTTCATGCATCAGCACAATACGATCGCAGAGTTGTATAATTTCAGGGAGTTCCGAAGAAAAAACGATAACACCTTTCCCTTCATTTGCCAGATCTCTGATGATGTCATGGATCTCTTTTTTAGCACCCACATCAACGCCTCTGGTTGGCTCATCCATAAGAATAATATCACTCTCACGGTTCAGACACTTTGCAATAACAACTTTCTGTTGATTACCACCGCTGAGGAAGGCAACCGGCTGTTCCCGGTCTCTAGCTGCTACAGACATACTTTTCATATATCTATCAGCCAGTTTATTCTCTTTATCGCTGTTAATGAGTTTATTTGTTAATACACTGGAGATTCTCATCATGGGTATATTGACACGGATCGGAAGTTTACCAAAAATACCGTCCACTCTCCGCTCTTCCGGAACCATTGCAATACCGGCCTTCAATGCACCACGGGCATTCTTATATTCAGCCTTGCTGCCGTTTATATCAATATTTCCAGAGTATTCATCAATACCAAAGAGAACACGGGCAACTTCTGTTTTTCCAGCACCCATCAATCCATAAAAACCGAGGATTTCTCCTTTATGAAGATCAAATGAAACATCCTTCAATTTCCTGTTGGAGATTTTACTGGCTTCAAGCAGTTTCACTGATTTATCTGTTTTGCTGGGGATATATTCTTCGATAACTACCTTGCCAAGCATCATACGAACCAGTTCAACACAGGAATCAGGTACGCTGTTATGGCACTGTTTCATAATATCTGCAACCGGTCTTGTTTCTATCATCTCACCATCTCTAAAGACCGTGATATTATCTCCGATTTCAAAGATTTCACTGAGCTTATGGGAAATAAAGACAATAGTGATGCCCTCTTTTTTTAATTTTTCAATAACAAGAAAGAGGCGTCTTACTTCTTCTTCACTCAGAGAAGCCGTAGGTTCGTCCATAACCAGAATCTGGCAGTCAGATGAAATTGCCTTTGCAATCTCTATCACCTGTTTCTGAGCAACGCTGAGTCTACTGACACTCATTCCAAGCTCGATAGAATCATCCAGACCTTTAAGGATCTCTTTAACCCTATCCATGTTTTCACTTTTCTGAACAAGGCCGAAACGGGTTT
Organism: Oceanispirochaeta sp. M1; assembly: GCF_003346715.1. Classification (NCBI taxonomy): domain Bacteria; kingdom Pseudomonadati; phylum Spirochaetota; class Spirochaetia; order Spirochaetales; family Spirochaetaceae; genus Oceanispirochaeta; species Oceanispirochaeta sp. M1. The sequence goes on along the minus strand of NZ_QQPQ01000017.1, from coordinate 59,563 downwards.
TTTCCTTACCAAGTGTGAGGTTTTCCTCTACAGTAAGATCATCTACAACATTTAACTCCTGATAGAGCACACTGATGCCGCTGTTCATGGCATCCTTTATTGAAACGGGATTAAATGGTTCACCATTAAAACTGATCTGACCGGAAGATTTCTGATATGCCCCTGTCAGTATTTTGATAAAGGTTGATTTCCCGGCACCATTCTCACCAATGACACAGTGGCAGGAATTTCTTTTGATATCGAAACTTACACCCTTGAGGGCCTGTACTCCGGGAAAACTTTTTGTAAGATCCCGAACTTCGACAATTGAGTCTGTCTGCATTATTATTCCTCCCCCTATTACCTGGACCGATGCCGCAGATACTGATCGATAAAAACAGCTATAAGCAACAGTAGTCCCTGTACGATCTGCTGATAAAAGAAAGGAACACCTGTAAGGTTGAGTCCATTCTGAGCAAGACCGACAATTAAGGCTCCGAAAATCATGTTGATTACAGATCCCTCTCCACCGAGCATACTGGTTCCACCTAGAACAATAGCGATTAGCACATCAAACTCGAGTCCTATACCGATATTAGCTGCAGCGAGACCTACACGGGAAACCTGCATGGCACCACAAAATCCGGTCAATCCGCCGACTAAGACATAAAGTAGAAAGAGGACACCAACCACGTTGATTCCCGAGAGTTCTGCGGCATGTTTGTTATCACCTATTGCGTAGGCATATCGCCCTAAGACTGTTTTCTTTTCAATAAAAAGGAAAATGAGAATCACAATTATCATATAAATGAGAGCCATGGGTACTTTACCAAAAAGCATAGCTCTTCCGAAATTGCTGAAGTTATCAGGGAGTCCGGATGAGATATTTGATCCACCTTCCCAACGGGCTATCAGAAATGCAAACCCTCTGGCTGCATACTGGGTACCCAGTGTTGCGATTACGGGAACAATTTTTAATTTCCCTACGGTGAATCCGTTAATAGCACCCCATAATGATGCCATGAAAATTGTGGCAATCAGTGCAATCGGGAGTGGAACACCATGCTTACTCAAACTTGCAAAAAAGATCCCGGAAAAAGCCAGGATACTACCTACTGATAGGTCAAAATTCGTTGTCAGCATAAGAAGGTTTGCTGCAGAACCTATAATTATGATCACAGCTACTTTTAAGAGTACATTAGTAATATTTTGTGTTGTCAGAAATGTGGGCGACATAATGGTCAATAAAACCATTATGCCGATAATAATTCCTACCAGAACCAATTTCTGTAAATGATTCTGGAAGAAAAGAGTTCTTCCTTTCACCTTAAACCTACCTGATTAATATCTTTTTGAATAATGAGATGAAATGACAGAGACTCCCCTGAAGGAATCTCTGTCTAAAAAATTATTATTTTTTAATTTCTGCTTTCAGATCACCTTCGTAAAAGAAGTTTGTTTCCAGAAATCTCTGTGCTTCTTCAATGGGTGTATTGTAGAAATCCACAACAGGGCTTAATACAGGAGTTTCCATATATTTGTCCATGGGGATTTCACCTTTAACAATTGCCATCATTGTATCAATTTCAGCACGAGCTACATCACGAACCGCACCGTGAGTCATTTTAAAGGAGCTGCTGGGATCATAGATTTCCAGCATTGCTGCTTCACTTCCGTCCAGACCAGCTATGACTTCAGTCAAAGGAACACCGTTATCCATAACACCGCGGCCAAGCTGTTCACAGGCTGCAAGAGCACCGAGTGCCATTTCATCATTGGCTGCAAAAATGATATTTACTTCTGGGTTTGCCTGAAGAATATCAAGAGTAACTTCCATGGATGTTACAGTTGAACCGGCACCGTTAAGCATTGTAACAAGTTCCGCTGAAGGATCAATAGATTTAACACCATCAAAGAAAGCACCTGTTCTCATCTGCCAGATCTGCTCGATACCACCGAAGTTCAGCATAGCAACTTTACAAGGTTTATCGGGATTAGCTTTCAACCACTGAGTGGCTGCAATCTGACCCATTGTAAGAGAGCTGGGAGTTTCCTGGGGCTGAACATGGGGAGCCATCATTTCGGTAGGACGAATAAGTGTTGTTACAATGGGGATTCCTGCCTCATGAGCAATATTGATGGCAGTTGTCATAAGACCTGCATCTCCACAGTGAAGTTCAATTGCATCTACACCCTGGGCTACCAGGTTTTCAACAGCTGCAAGAGTCTTTTCATTTGATGCCTGACCATCTACAACGACAACCTTTGCATTGTACATCTGCTTTGCATAAGAAGTCAGTTCTTTAGCAACTGCCTGATGATATGCGTGTTCAAAGGTATAAGGTACTTTACCCAATACATAATCGTAATCCGCAGCTTCATCCTGACCGTTTGCGAAAAGTGGTGCCATTACACCAGCTACCATAATAAGAACCAGTAAAAATTTACTTGTTTTCAGCATATTAATGCCTCCCTTAATTTATTGACTCACAAGAGTCAAAGATACATATCGTACAAAGGACCATTCCCCTTTGAAGAAACCCTAATATGTTGACTGCAATGCAGACAATTTTTTAAAAACACCATTGGCTTTAAGTCCATCAAATGTCCGGCAGAATATATCATATAATTCAGAATAGACTGCCGTATTCTTCTCAATTGGCCTGTATGTCTTTTTTATCTGAACCATCTGCTCAGCCCCTTCCTCGATGCTGTCAAAGAGTCCGGCACCAACGGCTGCAAGAATGGCAGCCCCCAGCAATGTGGCATCCTCAACTTCCAGAGTTGAAACAGGTAGTCCATAGACATCAGCCTGAATCTGATTCCAGAGTTCAGACTTTGTGGGTCCACCCAGAATATGGATATCCTTTATCTCAACACCCGATTGGCTGAATGATGAAAGAATATCTTTCATATCCAGGGTAATTCCTTCTAAATAAGCACGTGCCATACAGGCTCGGTCATGTGCAAATGTCAAACCGACCAATACACCACGAGCACTGCTGTCATAGCGGGGTGTTGCAGCTCCGGCATAATAAGGAAGAAGAAGCAGACCCTTGGAACCGACTGGTACATCGGCAATCTTCTTATCCATGAGTTTGAAAAAATCCAGTCCATCTTTTTCAGATGTGTATTTTTCCAGAGCTGCCACTTCATCTCTAAACCAACGGTAGACTCCACCCGCAGCAGCCTGATGTGCTTCAAGAAGCCAGTTACCTTTTATGGAATGGCTTGTGACCATACCGGAACCTGTTGGGTCCCGAAAAGGTTTATCCAGGAATGCTCCCATTGCACCGGCGGTTCCCATGGAAACAGAAACTGTCCCCTTTTTGACAACACCTGCACCTAGAGCACCGGCACACTGATCACCGGCACCAACAGCTATAATGGTTCCTATGTTCAAGCCACATATAGTGGCAACATCAGCGCGTACAACTCCGGCTTTGATTCCTGATGCCATAGGAATTGGAAGTATGGATGGGTCAATATCAAATAGGTCTAACAGACTCTGATCCCAGACTGATTTTTCCGAATCAAAGAAACCAAAGAAACCGGCATCATTCAAATCAACAAAATAATCATCAGCACCCAGGGCACGCAGAAAATAGTCGTGCATCTGTACAACACGTCTTGTCTGCTTCCAGATTACGGGTTCATTCTTTCGAACCCACATCATTTTAGAGAGCAGCCAGGTTGTACTGTTGGGAAAACCTGTTTTACGGTAATACTCGTCCGAATCAATTTTTTCAGCTATTTCAGCAACTTCCTCGGAAGGTCTGTTATCCTGCCAGGAGATCATAGGCCTGAGAAGCTTCTCATCATCCCCCAGAAAGATTCCACAGCAGCGTTGAGCAGAAACAGAAACAGATTTTATCTGTTCTGCATTGACACCGGATTCAACCACAGCTTCATGCAGGGCCTCCATCGCCGATTTAACAAGCAGATCAGGGTCCTGTTCTACCCAGCCCGGCTTAGGATAGGTACAGGGATATTCCCTGTACGCACTGCCCAGGGCAATACCCTTCAGATTAAAAATTGTTCCTTTAGAACCTGTAGTACCGATATCAACCGCAGCAACACATACATCCATAGCTTTACCCCGGCCCCTTAAAGGGCTTCCTTATAGAGCTGAATCACATCTTCACGGTTTAATTCCATCAAGCTGCAGTTCAAAACATTAACCATTGTCTTAAATACTGAATCAGTCATGGCTTCAATCATCTCTTCTTTAACACCAAGATCACTCATTGTGATTTTGCATCCGAAGCGCTCCAGAACTTTCTCCAAAGCCTCAGGAGACTTTTCAGCCAGCTGTTCTTCAGTCATTCCCGGCTCTGCAAAACCAAGCATTCTTGTGACTTCTGCATATCGTGATATATCTGATTTGCAGGTTTTTCTCATAAAGGGTAGACAGACCGCAGCCATGGTCATGCCATGGGGAGCATCTGTCTGTCCGCCGATACTGTGTCCCATTGCATGAATACCGACAGTACCTGATTTACCTTCACCGATGGCAATTCCGGCGATAGTATTAGCCCAGGCGATTTGACTGCGGGCTTCAACATTACTACCGTCTTCAAGTACAGTTCCCAGATTTTCCATAACAAGGCGTATTGCCTCTCTTGCAAAAAGATCTGTAAAAGGAGTCGCGATATTGGCGATGAATGCCTCCATGGCATGGAAAAGAACATCAATTCCACAGCTTCTGGTAACACCCTGGGGAAGAGTCAGCATGAGTTCAGGATCTACAATTGCATAATCCGCACATGTGCTGTCATTTCCTGTACCGGGTTTTTCATGGTCTTCTGTATTTGTAATAACCCACCAAGGTGTAGCCTCGGCCCCGGTACCGGCAGTAGTTGTAATGAGTAGAATTGGAAATGCGTCCTTTATGCCGGGAGCAGCCAGATCGGCTTTATCGCCTCCGGCCAGGTAATCTCTTATATTCCCACCACCCTGAGCGGCCAGAAATGAGACAGCCTTGGCTGAATCCATTGCGCTTCCGCCGCCGAGGCCGACAGTAAAATCACATTTTTCGGATAAAAATAATTCAGTTTGCTTATTGATGTCCTTATCTCTTGGATTAGGAGATACATCATCAGATATAACTACTTCCAAGCCTGCTTCTTTTAAAAGGTTTTCTGTTTTTTCAAGAAAACCGAGAGCTCTCATTGTGTCCTTAGCAGCAAGAAGAAGAACTTTCTTTCCCAGCTTAGGGGCCAGTTCCTTTACCCTCTTTATTTCACCACATCCAAAAAAAACATTAGTTGGTACCGCAAAATCAAATACTTTCATGTAATATCCTTCGTTTCATTTATTATATAAAACATTATTGTTTTTCGTTTCTTTATTGAATATTAATAACCTCCATGCTCTCAACTGTCAATGTTTATTTTAACTTATGAAGCATATTTCATATAATCATCCTATATACATGTTTATTCGATATATAAACTTATTATTATTTGTTATTTGAATCATTTATACTATTTGACCCATATATGAACTAATGATAATATATATTATTATATCAGACTAAAAAGATAGTCAATGGAGTGTAAAAATGAATAAAACGGCCGTATCAATAGTCCCATGTAAAAAATTCTGCGGGGAGGCTCCTCTATGGATGGAGCAAACAAAAGAGCTTTACTGGGTTGATACCGGAAGGAAAGAGTGCCATAGATTCAACACCAGGAACAAAACATCTTCCATTATTAAAATGGACGGCTTTCCTCAGGCCCTGGGAAGAAGAGAACAGGGCGGCTGGATCTGCCCCATGGAAGACCGGGTGGTGCTTCTTGATAAAGACTTTGCCCAAGTCAAAGATCTGGGATCCCCCCTGCCTGCAGGAACTCCCCTCCTTTTAGGAGACGGCACAACCGGCCCGGATGGCCTGTACTACTTCGGCGCCTATGACCCGGAAGACCTTAGCAGTAAAGAAGGTGCAGTCTACAGAGTCAATTCTGACCTTAGTTTTGAATTGGTAATACCGGAGATGGCTCTGCCCAACGGAATGGCCTTCAACAAAGAAGGTGACAAATACTACCTGACAGAGATGTTCGGGAATTGTATCTGGTCCTATGATTTCAGTAAGGAAACAGGACAATTCACAAACAAAAGCCTTTTTGCCTCTATCCCGGAAGAAGATGGATATCCCGACGGTCTGATAATGGACAACAAGGGAGGCGTATGGAGCGCTCATTGGCAGGGATTCCGGATTACACGGTATAATCCCGATGGAATGATAGAAACAGTTATAAAGCTTCCGGTCCCTACGGCAACATGTATGGCCTTTGGGGATGATGGAGGACTCTATATCACTACTGCTACTAAAGGATGCAGCGAAGAACAGCTGAAGGAGTACCCTGAGTCGGGTAATCTGTTTTTTACCGAAACCAGGTACAAAGGCTTCCAGGAAAGAGAGTTTATTGAAAAGTAAAACTTTGAGATAAAGAACTATTGATTCTCATTTTTCAACCCGGCAGCTAAACAGTATTATCTGCCGGGATTATTATTTATTATTATTGTAATATCACTACCATAAGGTATAACCACCGTCACTGATAATTTCTGATCCGGTTGTGTAGCTGGATGCATCACTGGCCAGAAAGAGTACAAGCCCCTGCAATTCTTCCATTTCCGCCATTCTTCCCATAGGAATTCTCTCAATCCAAATAGGATGTACCTCACCGAACTGCATGGCCATTTCTGTCTTATGATACCCCGGACTGACTGCATTAACCCGTACATTGAATGGTGCCCATTCTGCAGCAAGAGATTTTGTTAATGCCACGACTCCAGCCTTAGCAGCATGATAATCGACAACCTTCTGAGGAACATTGATTATATGGGCAGACATGGAAGCCATATTGATTATTGATCCTTTTTTCTGTTTCAGCATGATTTTCCCTGCAGCCTGAGCAACAAGAAATACTCCTGTCAGATTGACATCAATGGTTCTCTTCCATTCTGCCAGAGTTTTCTCTTCGGCGGGAGCAACTGATGCAATACCTGCATTATTGAAAACTATATCCACCTGACCATACTGTTCCATTATTTTATCCATCATGGCTTCTACCTGAACCTGATCACTCACATCTGCCTGAATGGCAATGGACTTTCCACCTTTGGCAATAATTTCGTTCGATGTCATCTGGGCGCCTTCAATATGCAGGCTGTTGGTCACCACTGTCGCCCCGGCTTCTGCCAATCCTATGGCACATACTTTCCCCAGCCCTCTTGAAGAGCCGGTAACCAGCGCGACTTTTCCATCTAATTTAAATTTATCCAGAATACTCATATATGATTCCTCCTTATTATTAAAACAGATCCACAGGATAATTCTGAGCATATATAAACATATGATCATTTATATAACTATTTGATCCCAGCCGGTCATGTTCTATATTTAACTAAAACTTAATTGATGGGTCCGAAAACCTTACACCAGCTCCATCATGAGCCGTAGCATACTCTGTTATAATCGCGCCTTCGGGACCTGCCATAAACCAATGTTTCTCTTCCTCTTTTTCAGCAAATCCAACTTCCCCCGCAAGCAGGATCTTTTCTTTCCGTGCCTTGACAATATCTTTTTGAAAAGATGGTATCCTTCCTTCCACACCGGGAGTTTCATTACCTTCTGTGAAGAGCATGATGGAGCCGTAACGAACATGGCTGGACTCAAATTTTGCACCGGCATTGTCTGTGGAGACATGCCAGTGCTCGGGAATACTCTGACCAGGCAGCAGAAACATATCCACACCAGTGTAATTATGTTCCATATTTATCACCCAGAAGATACCGGCCATTCCTGCTTCCGGGAATTTCTTCAGGTTAAAATCTGCTACCCAGAAATCATCACTTTTCAAACGACCTGCTATTGGATAATGAAATGCTTCCATCATTTCAAAATATGCAGCTTTAGCTTTTTTCTCATTAAATAATCCATCAGAATTATAAAAACTATCATTGTCCATGGTAAATCCTATTCATGCTCTGACAAGCTATTCTGAAATTCCACCAGAGATGTATACACTCCGCCCTGTTCTAAAGACTCATACATCTGACAATAGACTTTGTATTGCCGCTCATATACTGCATTGTTTTTTTTGTCGGGAACATAATGGTCCTTCAGACGGACCATCTTATCGGTCCCGTCCTGAATTGAGTCAAACAAACCTACTCCGGCACCCGCAATTATGGCGGCTCCCAGTACTGCAGCATCAACAACTTCAAGAGTATCCACTTCCAAGCCATACATATCCGCCTGCATCTGATTCCAGACTTTTGAATTTGTAGGACCGCCCAGAATACGGATGGATCTGATCTCATTACCCGAATCTCTGACAGAACGGATAATGTCATTCATCTCCATGGTGATACCTTCCATATAAGCCCGGGCCAGACAATTACGGTCATGAGCAAAGGTCATTCCAGCCAGAACGCCACGGGCCTCGGGATTAAAACGAGGTGTAGCGGCGGAAGCGTAATGCGGGATAAATACCAGCCCCTTGGCACCGGCGGGAACGGATGCAACCATATCAGACAGAATTGTGTAGATATTCTCTCCGCTGCTTTCTGCATAGGAGTTCTCCAGTCGGGCAATTTCATCCCTGAACCAGCGGAATACACCTGCTGCTGCGGGCTGGTAGCCTTCCAGCATCCAGTCACCATAACAGGGATGATCTGTAACAAAGGTACGACCTGTCGGATCTCGATAAGGATGATTCAGACAGATACCTGTAGCTCCGGCAGTTCCCAGAGAAACAAACATATCTCCCGGGCGGACTGCACCAGCTCCCACGGAGGCACTGTTCTGGTCTCCGGCACCCACGCAGATGGGAGTACCTTCCTTAAGACCGCAGCGTGCAGCCGCTTCTGAAGAGACATTGCCGACCAATGTTCCCGAGGGTTTTATATCCGGCAGCAGAGATTTATCGATTTCAAAAGTATCGAGAAGTTCCTGGCTCCACTCGAAGGCATAGGGGTCCCAGAGTCCATAATAACGGGCATCGGAAACATCGCAGTAATAATCCTTTGCTCCCATGGCCGCCAGCATATAATCCTGCAGCTGCACGACTTTTTTGGTTCTCTTCCAATTCTCCGGTTCGTTCTTTTTCAACCAGAGCATCTTGGGAAGCATCCAGGTCGTGCTGTTGGGAAAGCCGGTGATATCCAGGTACTTTTCAAAAGGCACTTTCCGGTTGATTTCCTCAACTTCATCTATAGGACGATTATCCATCCATGAAATCATGGGTCTGATCAGTTTATTCTGATCATCGAGAAAAATTGTACAGCAGCGTTGGGTGGAAAACGAAACAGCTTTGACTCTTTCCGCAGACACTGCGGATTTAGTCAAGGAATCCCGGACCGCATTCATGGCTGATTTCTCCAGAAGTTCCACATCCTGGTCAACCCAGCCGGGCTTGGGGTACAGACAGGGATATTCATAGTAACCACTGCCCAGCATATTCCCGTTGACATCAAAGACGCCGGCTTTTGCTCCCGTTGTCCCTAAATCTATCCCTATTAATATATCCTGTTCCATTATGACTGACCCCTCTATTTTCTATAAACACAGATCTAGGATTTCTAGAACCGCTTCTTTTGTATATGACTCGATTCCCCAGTTTTTGGCTGTAATCAATACATCATCTGCCATGGCATCCAGCTCATTTACAGGCATATCAGCCTCTTTGAAAGAAGTAGGGACACCGATCCGTTTGAACCAGCTGACTATTGCATCCACTCCGGCTTCGGCCATTGCCTCGCAGGCTTCTCCTTCAATACCGAAGACCTCTTGAGCAAAGACTGAGTATTTTTCGATTTTATCCTTCAGGTGATATTTCATAACAGCGGGGATAGAGACAGACATCGCCGCACCATGAGGAGTATCATAAAAAGCAGAGAAAGAATGACCGATCATATGAATGGAAGCGTCAAAAGCACCCAGACCTGAGACATAAAAACCATTCCAGGAATTAGTAGTGACCCACATCAGAGTGGCTCTTGCCTGTGCATCTTTGGGATCTTTCATCAGGAGTTCCATACATTCTATAACAGTTTTGATCATTCCCAGAGCATATCTATCCTGCATAGGTGCCCATGGATCGTTATGATTCAGGTATCCTTCCAGAAGATGAGACACAACATCAGCAGCGGAAATTGCAGTCTGCCGAATAGGGAGGCCATAAGTCAATTCCGGATCAAGAATAGCAACCTTGGGATACATCAGAGGACTTCCGAACCCTTCTTTTCTCTTTATTTCATCATTGAATAAGACTGAAACATTATTCATTTCCGAACTGGTGGCCGGGATGGTCACGACCGCAATAATAGGTAGAGCATCTTTCATATCTTCAGCACCGGTTGCCATATCCCAGATATCGCCTTCTGCGTAATAACCGACAGCCATGGCTTTAACCGTATCAATAACACTTCCGCCACCCAAAGCAATCAGAACATCGGGCTTCTCTGTCTTTGCTACTTCGATTCCTTTTCGGACATGATCGACCGTGGGGTTAGATTTGACTCCGAAGAACTGAAGAACCTCAATGTTTGCCTCATTCAATGATTTTACTGCTTTATCATAAAAGCCAAATGACTTGATCAGGTCCTCATCGTAAGAAACGAGCATAGCTTTTTTTCCGAATGTTGATGAAATTTCACCAATTTTATTTATAGTACCCTCACCAAAAACGACTTTCGTAGGTAAATGCAATTCAAATGGAAACATAATAACCCTCCTATATAATTCTAAATAATTCTAAATAATTTTCTATAATCAATTACGCTTTGATTTGATCCTCTGATCCAGAAGAACAGCCGCTACAAGAACGACCCCTTTGATGATGCTTTGATAAAAGGTAAGTACTCCCATCATATTCAGACCGTTGCCGATAACTCCGATCAAAAGAGCACCAACAACCATTCCCATAACCGAACCTTCACCACCGTCCAGACTCGTTCCGCCGAGAATAATTGCAATGATAACATCAAACTCAAAACCATCGCCAATATTCGGCTCTCCGATTCCCAATCTTGAAGATTGTATAGCTCCGGTCAATCCGACGATACCACCGATGATGATATAGAACAGCGAAACCATTTTATTGACATTGATACCCGACAATTGTGCAGCAAGTTTATTACCGCCGATAGCAATGGCATATTTTCCCAAAAGGCTTTTATTTTGAAGTATGACCGCAACGATGACTACGGCAAGCATGATCCAGATAGGAAACGGGACATTCAGGAACTCGCCGCGTCCGAGTACATTATAATTCTCCGGCAGATCGTTACGGATCGTAACTCCTCCGGAAATGATAAGGGCAGTACCCCGACAGATAAGCATGGTACCGAGGGTCGCAATAAAGGGTGGTATTTCAAAGAAACAGACCATTAAAGAGTTAAAGTAACCGATAAAGATTCCGAGTCCAACTGCTCCCAGTATAGCCAGAGGAACAGGAACTCCGGATCTGGCAAGAATTGCCATAAAAACACCTGATAGAGCAGCGGCGCTTCCTACAGATAAATCGAAATTACCCGATATCATAAGAAATGTGACTGCCGATCCCGTAATGATTACATAACTTGTCTGTCTAACTATATTTACCAGGTTTTTAGAGCTTAGAAACCTGGGAGACAAAATGGAAAAGATGATAATCAGCAGAACCAATACAGAGAAGATTATAAGATTCTGTACTGGAATTTTTTTATATGCCGGCATCTTTACCTGTGTCTGCCCCAAAGCTGTATTTAAAGTATTCATAATTATTCTACTGTCCCTCCAGTTACAATATGTAGGATTTCTTCATAATCATGGTTTCCACCATTCTTAAGAACCTGTTTGATCTCACCTTCGTAAAGCAGAATAATACGATCACAAAGATTCATGATCTCCGGCAGTTCGGATGAAAATACTACAGACGAAACTCCTTCTCTGGCGAGCTCACGGACGATATTGTGTATTTCTTCCTTGGCTCCAACATCGACTCCCCTGGACGGTTCATCCAGGAGAAAAATCTTAGGTTTTGAGTTCAGACATTTAGCAAGAACGACTTTCTGCTGATTTCCGCCGCTTAGAAGGGACACCTTCTGATTTTCATCCCGGCAGGCGATCTGCAGTTTGGAAATATAGTCTTTTACTAAAGTTCTCTCTTGCCCTTTATCGATAATGCCCCATTTGGAAACAGCATCCATATTCATAAGGGTTGAGTTTTCACGTATATTGAGCATGGTACAAAGTCCCTCCGTCCGTCTTTCTTCGGGAACAAGAGAAATATTTTTATAGATAGCTTCTTTGGGATCTTTAAAATCGACTTTCACTCCGTCCATTTCTATCAGCCCCTCATGAATGCTGTCTACTCCGTAAATGGCTCTCGCGATTTCAGACTTTCCAGAACCTACCAGCCCGTAAAATCCGAGAGTTTCCCCTTTATACAGATCAAAAGATATATTTTTCAATTTGTGATTGGATACATTTCTTACTGAAAGGACTATGGAATCAGACAGGACAGGATTCGGTTTATATCCGGTGACAACGATCTTTCCAAGCATCATGCGAATAAGATCTTTGCATGATTCCTCCTCCTCTACTGTCCTGACCATCTGGTTCGTGGCTTCATCATAGGACTCCGAACAACCGGCGAATTCGTAAATGGGTCTTGTATCAATCATGCAGCCGTCCCGCATAACAGTCACATAATCCCCGATTTCGAAAATTTCAGTGAGACGGTGACTGATGTAAATAACGGTAACATTCTGCTTACGCAGGTTTTTAATAACCTTGAATAGTTTGGCAATCTCAGCCTCGGTGATAGCGGCCGTTGGTTCATCCATTATGATGACATCGGAATTCGTTGCAATCGATTTTGTGATTTCAACAACCTGTTTCTGGGCAACGCTGAGTTCCGAAACCTTCTGACTTAATGTTATATTCTTATCCATACTGGAGAGTATATCTTTCAGTTTCTTCTGATTATCCGTCTTCTTAATGAATCCGAGTTTATGCCGCTCCATCCCCAGGGTAAGATTTTCTTCAACAGTCAGCTGATCAATAACATTCAGCTCCTGAAAAAGAACGCTCATTCCACTTTTCATGGCATCTCGAGTACTCTTGGGATTGAAGGACTTGCCGTTTATCGTGATATCGCCCTTCGTACGCTGTACAGCTCCGGCAAGGATCTTGATAAGAGTGGATTTTCCCGCTCCATTTTCTCCTACGATGCAATGAACAGTGTTTCTCTTAATATCAAAACTGACATCATTAAGAGCTTGAACACCTGGATATTGTTTATAAAGTTCTTTGATTGAAATTAATGTTTCTGACATCTATTTACCCCTGGGCGATTTTATTTTTCAGACTGCGTTCCAGAATTATTGAAGCCAGAAGAATAGCCCCCTTGATTACGGTCTGATAAAAGGACTGAACATCAAGAAGATTGAGACCGTTAGCTACAAATCCTATGATCAAGGCCCCGATAACCATACCCAGGACTGAGCCTTCTCCGCCGGTAATCAAAGTTCCGCCTAGGACTATTGCTATGATGACATCAAATTCAAATCCAAGCCCGATACTGGGGACACCGGAACCGAGTCTTGAAACAAGAATGGTTCCACAGAACCCTGCAAGGATACCTGCGAGAACATAAAGGAGGATGACCCATCTGTCGACCTTGACTCCTGACAAATAAGAGCTGTGCTTATTGGCACCGATAGCATATGAGTATCTTCCGAGATTAGTCTTTGTTTGAATGAAGTAAAAGATTGCGACAATGGCAATCATAATGATTACAGGCAGAGGGACAGGTCCGACCATACCACGTCCGAAGCTCTGAAAATCAAGAGGGAGGCCGCTGGTGATATTGGCACCGCCGTCTGCCCTTGCAATTATATATGCCAGACCTCGGGCCGCATACATTGTTCCCATTGTTGCAATAATGGGAGTAATTTTGAGTTTAGTGACCATTACACCGTTCAAGTAACCGATCAATCCCCCCAGTAGGACAGCTATTATGATAGAAATCGGTGTGGGGGCATAATGCTTGCTGATAAAGGCATGCATTACTCCGGAAAATGCAATAATACTGCCTACGGAAAGATCAAAGTGTCCGGAGATCATCAATAGAGTCAAAGCAGATCCTGTGATTATGATCAGAGAAACCTGCAGCATTACATTGCTTAAATTGACATAAGTTATGAATTTCGGCGTGGCTAATGAAAAGGATATGAATATAAGCAGCAATATCCCCAGCATTAAATATTTTTGAACATTCAATCCGAAACTCATCTTCTTTAAGATCATTCTCTTTTCCTCAGTTAATTAACTTAAATAATTTTTGAAATAATTTTCCGACTGATAAGCTTAGTCGGAAAATTATCAATTCCTGGACTACAGTCCCAGTTCTGCTCTCAGATCCAGATCAGAAAAATACTGTTCTTTCAGGAAGCTGGTACCTTCTTCAACAGAGCTGTTCCAATAATCAACTAAGAAGTTCTTTGTTGAGATTTCTTTCCAATCATCCATGGCCATTGTTCCGTTGATGACTTCCATCAATGCGTCAACCTCGGCCATTGCATTTTCTCTGGGCTGCAGTCCCTGTGTAATCTTAAATGCAGATGTAGGATCGTACAGCTTGAGAAGTTCGCCTTCTGTAGCATCAGTTCCGATGATAATCTCAGTAAGGGGAACACCGTCTACAGCTTTTCCACGTCCGGCAGATTCAAAGGCAGCAAGAGCACCGATAGCATGTTCTGCGGTACTACCGTAAACAATATTTACCTCGGGATGGGCCTGGAGAATATCCTGGGCGCCAGCCATTGACAGCTCGGAAGAACCTTCACCATTCAGCTGTACAACAAGCTCTGCGCTGGGATCGATAGATTTGACGCCTTCAAGGAAGGGAGTACTTCTCAGGTTCATAACATGCTCCATGTTCATGAAGGAAATCATGGCAACCTTGATGGGTTTATCGGGATAGAATTCTTTCCATTTATTAGCAGCCAGTACACCCATTTCAAAAGAAGTGGAGGGTTCATCGATACGAACATGGGGATTTCCCTTTGTTTTAGGCTCATTGTAAAAAGAAACGACGGGAATACCCTCGTCATGAGAAATAGAGATGGCCTGATCCAGAATTACAGGATCAGTTATATGAAGTAACAGCCCGTCCATTCCCTGGGCTACGAAGTTCTCAACAGCATTGAGAGATTTTTCAGGACTGGCCTCTCCATCCACGACT
Organism: Oceanispirochaeta sp. M1; assembly: GCF_003346715.1. NCBI lineage: Bacteria > Pseudomonadati > Spirochaetota > Spirochaetia > Spirochaetales > Spirochaetaceae > Oceanispirochaeta > Oceanispirochaeta sp. M1. The sequence continues at coordinate 44,342 of NZ_QQPQ01000017.1, read as the reverse complement.
TTTACTTCGACACCATACTTTTCCATAGCATATATCTCGACCCACTTAACATGAGACTGATGATAATCATGTGCCAGGGTATAAGGGATCTTACCTATGACAATTGTTGAATCTTCCTGTCCTCCTGCAGCAAACACCGGAAGAGCCGTTACCAACATCAGAACCAGCATCGTTAAAACTATCCTTTCTTTCATACAATTACTCCTTTAATTTTCCATAATTAAACTTATACTATCATATGTTTTCGCATTGTCAACCTATACTTTCTTTTTTTCATTTTAATATTTTATTCGACACTTTATGCTGCTAAAGAATAGTTGAAAATGAGTAATATTGGCATAAATCAATTGAGATAGGGCTGATTCCTAGTATAAGAGGATATAAAATGTCTTTTTTTTAATGGAAAGAGTATTTATAAAGAGTTATGAATATTCAAATGAGTAATTTGAACTAAAAATAGGGCTGCTCTTTTAGCTGAGCAGCCCTATGACAGTATTATAGTATTTCTTTGCGATCAGACAGATTCTACAACGATTCCAAGATCTCTTGCTTTTTGAATTTCATCTGCTGGAGTATCGGTATCTGTGATAAGCATATCAATATCACCAGGGGCGACAAAGGATCCAAGACTGAGAATACCCCATTTAGATGAATCCACCAGACCAATATTCGTATGGGCCTTTTCTGCAATAATCTTTTTCTGCTCTACAAAACCAATTTCAAGATCGGAAAGCCCCTCATTAAGGGTAAATCCAGCAGCACCAAAAAAGGCTTTTGAAAGATTCCATTGAGACATAAAATCCATTGAGGGCACACCTACTGTAGAGTAGGAATCCCTCTCAAAAAACCCGTTTAATACATAAATCTTAAGATTACTGGTTACCGCAAGCCAGTAAGTCACTACTATACTAGGAGTTATGATTGTAATATCTTTTTTATCAACCAAATAATGCCTCATTTCTGATGCGGTTGTCCCTCCATCGATAAAGATAACCTCCCCATCATTAACCAGATCTGCGGCAGCTTTACCAATCCTCTGTTTGTTTTCAAAGTGTTTCTCTTCCCGGATGTCAAAAGGAAGAACCAGTCCTTCCTCATTTTCTTTGACAGCAATGGCTCCTCCGTGGGTTCTAATTATCAAACCCTTGTCTTCCAGGAGAATAAGGTCATTCCGGACGGTGACCACTGAGACTTCAAAAGTATCACAGAGATCTTTTACAGATGCTTTTCCATTCTTTCGAATTATACCTAATATGTTCTCTTGCCTTTTTTCAATGGCAACACCGTTTCTCTTTTTCATATTCCAATTCTACTATAGAGAGTTATAAGCCGTCAACATTACATTGGCACTAAATATCATTTACATAATTTATATTATCGTTTATTAACTTTAAATATCTATTTGACATTTTACACTTTCCATTGTTTAATATAAAAAATCAATCGACAACATAAGGAGCAGATATGACTCATCGTGAGCGTGTCTTAGGGGCATTGGCCCATAAAGAATCCGACAGGATACCTATTGATCTCTGGGGATCGGCCAGTCGGATATGTAACAAACTGTATTTGGAAATTGCAGAGGATCAAAACTGGAAAGAGCTGGGCCCCTGTATTAAAGCAAGCCGCTCCGGAGATTACGTGGATGATCGTGTTTCCGAACTTGTTGGATGTGATTTCAGACATATCAACATAGGAAAACCCACAGATTTCAAATCCTACACCAATGAACATGGTGCCACAATCGGCGAATGGGGCTGGGGTTCAACTCAGGTTGCCGGTACATCACATATATCTTTCAATCCTCTGGCAGATGCAGAAGAGAGTGATATTGAAAAACATAGATGGCCTGTCGCTGATGATCCCGGCCGCAGTGCCGGAATAAAAGAACAGGTCGAAGCTCTGCATAATGAAAATGAGTATTTTATCAGTGCTGCCTCCGGCATATCAGGAATGATGCTTGACCTGGGTCCATATTTGAGAGGCTTTGAACAGTTCCTCATGGATCTCTATATAAATGAACCATTCTCTCATAAACTGATCGGGAAAATTACCGATGTGATTATTGAAATATACTCCTGTTACTTGAAAGATGTGGGACCTATGATTGATTGTGTAGAGTTTTCCAGTGATCATGGAATGCAGGATCGTCCACTTATAGCACCCGACCTATATCGAAAATTTTTCAAAGGACCCTATGCCCGTATTTTCAGTGAGGTAAAAAAAATGGCACCCAATGCCAAAATTTTTATGCACAGCTGTGGCTCAGTTCGCGACCTTATCCCTGATTTTATAGATATGGGTATAGATATACTCAACTCACTTCAGCCTAAAGCGACTGGTATGGATTCATTTGAGTTAAAAAAAGAGTTTGGAACTGAAATAGTTTTCCATGGAGGACTCTGTCTACAGGGTGGTATTACGGGTACAAAAGAAGAAGCCATAGATGAAGCTAAAAGAAGGATAGATGCCTTCGCTCCAGGGGGCGGATTTATCTTTGCTCCCTCCAATCACTTTATGGAAGATGTCAGTCTGGAAAATTTCTATGCAGTGTATAATACTGCCCGAAAATACGGTCGCTACCCCATCAAATTAACAAATTGAATATAAACATGTGATTAGTTCAAAAGGAGAAATAATTGAGTTTATGTAAAACTATAGATACCATACCGGCCTTTTGTGGAGAAACTCCTCACTATACGACGGATTCAAACAGCATCGTCTGGATTGATTCGGGAAATCCAGTCTTATATATTTATCATCTTGATTCTGGCAGTATAAGCAGCAAGAAACTACCCGCCCCTCTGGAGGGTCTGATCCCCAGAGAGAAGGAAGGATGGGTTGCACCGACTGCGCATTCAATTCTCTATCTAAATGAAGAATTTGAACTTGAACAGGAAATAAAATCTCTTCTTCCGGATAGACAGCAGCTGGCGTTTCATGACTGCTGTGCTGGACCGGATGGATCTTTATACATCGGTTGTTACGACGAAGTAGATTATGCTGCATCCAAAGGATGCATCTACAGATTAAACCCGGAACTTCAATTCGAGCAGGTAGCCGAGAAACTGGCTCTCCCTAATGGCTCCGGATTCAGTCCTGATGAGAAAACATTTTATATCAACGAGATGATGGCTTCCCGTATCCTTGCTTATGATTTTGATACATCAAAGGGAACTTTCAGCAACAGACGGACTTTCACTGAAATAGCTCCTGAGAAAGGATATCCCGATGGAATGACCATTGATAGCGAAGGTTGTCTATGGGTTGCTCTATGGCAGGGATTCAAGATAGTGAAGATTACACCGGATGGAAAGATCGCAGAAGAAATTGAGATGTCCGTTCCGTCTCCCACCTCTATGACCTTTGGCGGTACAGACCGGAAAACCCTCTATATTACCACTGCAAAAAAAGGGTTATCTGAAGAGCAGCTGACCGACTACCCAGAGTCGGGATTATTGTTCAAATTGCCGGTGAAGGCAAAAGGACTGGGCGCAAGAACTTTCAAAGGCTGAGAATTCGAGCATTTGGTTAAGCAGGAAAGGAAGTATCTCCCTCCCTGCTTAACCACACATTCAGGATCATATATAAACAGACTGGTTCAACAGCATTCTAAGCTGCTCTGTTTCCACACCATAATCGTCCCGGTCAAAAATGGCCGAACCTACAACAAAGATATCTGCACCGGCATCTGCTGCATCACAAATGGTCAGGGGATTAACTCCCCCATCCACCTGAATACGGACAGATGACTCCCTGACATCAAGGATTTCACGAAGTTCCCTGATTTTCTTCAGCACGGGAGTTCGAAAGCTCTGGTTGCCAAATCCCGGTTCTACGCTGAGGAGAAGTATATAATCCACATCATCAAGAAGCTCACTCAACTGAGATACAGGAGTGCCGGGAGCAATAGCTATCCCCGCTTTTTTCCCATAAGACTTTATTTTTTGTATAACTCTCAAGGGAGTATGAGTTGCTTCAATATGAAAGGAGATCATATCTGCTCCGGCATTTGCAAAGGATTCAACAAAATCCAGTGGATTCGCAATCATAAGATGCGCATCCACTGGCAATTGACAATATTCTTTCACAGCTGAAACGGTCTTGGGACCCATGCCCAGATTAGGAACAAAATTCCCGTCCATCACATCCACATGGATGATATCAGCCCCCGCCGCTTCCACAGCCCGGACCTCATCAGCCAGTCGCCCCATATCAGCCGAAAGGATAGATGGGCCGATTTCGAATTTCATCAGTATCCATCTCCGGATTCACCGACACCACCTTCACATATGGCTTTTACTGATGAAACACCGATACCGAGACGATGAACACCCATATCAACAAACATCTTTGCACGATCGTAATCTCGGATTCCTCCAGAGGGTTTGACCTTGATCTTTCCTGCAGATGTATCCAGCATGACCTTTACAGCCTCTTCGGAAGCACCGCCGGAAGCAAATCCTGTAGATGTTTTAACAAAATCAGCACCTGCACGAATGGCCGCTTCTGTTGCACCTTTGACCTCATCAAGATTCAACTCTGTAGATTCTAAAATAACCTTCAATGCTACTGCTGCAGGTTTGCATACTTCAACTACGGCACGGATATCAGATTCAACCAGGTCCCATTCCCCGGATTTGATAAAACCATAATTGGCAACCATGTCTATTTCACTGACACCGCGATCTATATAAGCTTTAGCCTCTGCAGCCTTTACTTCACTCAGACCACAGCCATGGGGAAAACTGAGAACAACTGAAACTTCCGTATCACTTCCTTTACTCAGTTCTCTTGCCAGATCAATATCACATGGTCTGACACAGACAGTTTTAGATCTGTATTTGACAGCCTCTGCTATGGCAGCCATCGCTTCTTTCCGGGTCATATCCGGTTTAAGTACGGCAGTATCCAGGTATCTGCATATTTCATCACTCATCAATGAACCTCTCTCCCACCGGAAACATTGAATGCCTGTCCGGTATTATAATCACCATGTATGGTTAAAAATTCACACCATGCCACAATATCATCAATAGCAGCCAATCTCTGAAGGGGGATTTTCGCTGTAAATTTATCTACAATCTCATCCCGTTCCATTTTCATATTCTCTACATAACCCTTACTCACACTGGACCAGACACCTGTTGCATCCACAATACCGGGGCACAAGCAGTTAACCTTGATCTGATCTCCCGCCAGCTCAAAAGCCAGGGCATGAGTCAGAGAGATAATGGCTCCCTTGGCACCGGAATAAGCACCCATAAGTGCAGAACCGGTCTTACCTGACTTGGAAGCAAAGTTGATAATTCTACCATCTTTGTAATTCTTCATAGTCTTCAACGCACCCTGCACACAATAGACAGAACCGTTAAAATTGATCTGCATCATGCGGTCAATTCTTTCTGGAGTCATCTCTTCAATGGATTGCTGATCAACGGCTCCTGCAATATTTGCAAGTGCAAAAACATTACCCAGATTCTTGGCAATAGTTTCAAAACAAGCCAAAACTGCATTCTGGTCTGTAATATCCAGGACATAACCGGCTACATCGAATCCTTCTTTTTTAAGTCTATCAGCCTGATCCTTAACCTCCGGCAGTATATCTATGAGAGCTACAGAAGCTCCATGCTGACAGTACTTTTCGGCAACAGCCAGACCAATACTCCGCGCCGCCCCAGTGACAACACAAACTTTACCTTTTAAATCGACTCCCATTTCACTCTCCTGTTAAATAAGCATTCCACCGGTGATATCCACTACAGAACCGGTGATATTAGCGGCCTTACCCGAAGCCAAAAAAGCTACCAGGTATCCAACTTCAATAGGCTCTGTCAACTTTCCGACAGGAATCCTTTTAATGTAATAATCTTCCATTCCATCCTGACTCCACTTATCTTCATTCATGGGAGTCCGGACCATACCTGGAGCAATTGCCACGACACGGATTCCATCTGCTGAAACTTCCCGGGCCATAGACCTGGTCAGCATATTGATTCCGGCTTTTGCAGTTGCATAATGGGCATGTCCGCCGGTGTTATACTGAAAAGCTGATTTGGAAGAAAGATTCACAATGACACCTTTTTTCCCTGCTTCAACCATCTTATTCACAACACGCTTGCTCAGCATATAAGGACCGTTCAGGTTTATATCTATGACCCTCTCCCAACGGCTGTCATCCATCTCGACTGCATTCTCAGTCGGCCAGACACCTGCATTGTTCACAAGAATCTCAACGGCCCCAAGTTTACCGGCAACCTCTTTCAGCATGGTATCAAGGTCATCAGCCTTAGAGACATCTGCATATACCGCAATACACTCTGTGCCATATTTTTCATTAAGCTTCTCAACAAAAGCTTCTACTGCAGGCTTATCTACAATGTAGTTCACAGCAACATTGACACCTTCACAGGCGAGGTATTCCGATATACCTCCCCCGATCCCACTTCCGCCGCCTGTAACCAGCGCGACCTTACCCTTTAGACCTAAATCCATAGGACCTCCAATAAATTACTATATCAATCAATGTATAGCACTATATATAGCTATAAAGCACATGTCAAGTTTTCCACCAATGAATAGATATATTTCACGAAATTAGAGACATAGATCAATTAAAAGAGAGGAAGGACTATAGGTATTATATAGTTACAAGAGTAGAGAAAGGTTATTGAAAAGATCTTTGAAGTAAAAAAGAATTATGAATTGAGAGAATATTTGCGGAGTACAAGCTCCGGCTTTACCTCATAATGAGACAAAGAAAGCTCTCCCTCATCACTATATTCTGTAAGGATTGTCCGAACGATCTGCACGGTTCGGGAATTGTTCAGATCCATTGAACTGAGACCAAGAACTTCAGCAAAGGCATGATTCCCACATCCAATGATTGTAAAGTCCTTTCCGGACTCAAGGCCGGTTCCCTCTAAATAATTCTGCACGCCTCCGGCAGAAAGATCATTGGCACAGAGAAAAGCCCGGCAGGTAGGATGATGATTCAATATACGGCGACAGGCATCAGCTCCCCCTTCCCTTAGACCCATTCCGTTGACACGAAGTGAGGAAAGAGAGCTTATATTCAACGATTTCAAACCCTGAGAGTAACCTTCAAGCAGTTTTTCACCCCTGTAGTTCCTTTCCCAGTCAACAAAAGCTATATCATCATAACCAAGGCGGTTCATAAAAAGAACGGTATCAAAGGCACCACGAACAAGATCATAGTGAATCTCAGTATATTCAGAATCAGTCTCTGAAGGATTTAGCAGGAGAACACGTTTTGCTATAGATGCATTAAGGTTCGTTACCACACCCTGAACTGAGGGCTCATAAATCAATAAAGCACCATCCCCGGCTAAGGCCTTTTTCACAAGAGAGTTTTCCAATACAGAATTTTCATGATACAGGGAGACACTCATATCTATTTTTCTGGATACACATTCTCTGCTTATGATATCCAAAACTTCCTCATTGGATGAATCTATCAAGGGCAGCACGATTCTCACTGATGACGCATACTTCTTATCCGGTTTATCTGCTGATACTGAACCTGCAGCAGATGTACCCGCATAAACGACAATGGTACCTTTACCACTATAGCGCTCTATGTACCCCTCCTCTACAAGCAGGGACAATGCATTTCTAATGGTAACATGGGTGGTTCCGAAACGATCTTTAAGCAATCTTTCGGGAGGGAATGAATCACCTTTCTGGTAATCCCCCCGGAGAATCTCATTCTTAAGCTCTTTATATATATTAAGATATAGAAAATCGCTTCTTTTATTCCCTTTATCCGGCATTACTTTCCTCTTGACTTCTCCTGCTTTCTTCAAGAATATATGTTACAAAAAGACAGGTTTGATGTATGCTTTAATACAAAAGAGCACTATAGTTATGAGTATAGCATTAGAGGATTGATAAGAGTAGTCATATGGCAGAAGAAAAATCGTTCAACAAAAAAGTGGCAGAAGTCATATCAACATTTGACTTTATGCGTGTCAAACAGGTGATGGATTACTTAAACTGGAACTGGGCAGGTTTTGATGGAACACCAGACGAAGAAGCTCTCATAAAAAAAGCTACCGATTTACTGGAACAAGTAGGCAATAATCCTGGTGAAGTTTGCGGTTCCGGCGGGTTCAGAGCAAGCTGCAAGCAAAATGGAACTCTAAGTTTGAAATTCATTCTAACTGAAAGCTGGTCTGATCCTCCCGATGAGACTATTATTTAAAAACTCTTCAAGAGCCAAAAAAATTGAATCCCGATATATATAAATTTAATAAACCCGCTGAATGATTCAGCGGGTTCCATAAGAAGCAGCATTGATTACTGCAACAAGTTATTTAACGTTTCTTTTTATTAAGTTGATCAAAGAGTACAGCGAAAACAATCAGACCACCTACAGTGATGTCCAGAATAAAAGGGTTGATCCCAAGAAGGTTTCCACCATTTCTAATAGCTGCGATTATCACTGTTCCGAGAACGGTTCCGAGTATTGTCCCTACGGCACCGCTCATTGAAGCACCACCGACTACAACAGCCGCGATAACATCAAGCTCATAACCTGTTCCGGATGTTGGAACACCATTACCAAGACGTGCTGTCATTAAAATACCGGCAACCGCAGAAGTAAATGCTCCAAAAGCATATATACCATATATGTTTTTACCTATTTTAATACCCGAAAGACGAGCCGCTTCTTCGTTGGAACCGATTGCATAAACATTACGGCCGAAAACTGTATATTTGGCAATTATAAATCCAATAATGACAATGATGATCCAGACCCAGACCATTCCCGGTACCCCAAGGTATTTGGCAACTGCAAAGTGTTTGAAATCCTTTGGCAGGCCTGAAATCTTCCTGGCTCCGGATATGAGCATAACTGCTCCCCTGACCATGGTCATGCCACCCAGGGTGGCAATAAATGCCGGGACACTTCCTTTATGAATCAGAATGCCCATCAGGAGACCCAATACAGTACCTGAAAAAAGAGCAAGCAATATAGCCAGTGGAATAGGTAATCCTGCTTTCATCATCATAGCGGACAGAACGCTGCTGAACGCCAGAACTGAACCGACAGACAAGTCAATTCCACCAGAAAGAATAACAAATGTCATTCCGATCGCCATAACACCTATTATTGAAGTCTGCCGGAGCAGGTTCATTATATTATTGTATGACAGAAATCTATGGGATACGATGCTGAGTACAGCAATCAGAAGTACAAGAATTATAACAAGGTTTCTCTCAGCAAACTGAGGGCCCTTAATTTTTTTCAACATTGGTTTAGTCTCCTATTTTAATAAACCGGAAGCCAGTTTAAGTAATTTTTCTTCACTGTAATCGCCACGCTCGACGATTCCTGTCTGTTTTCCTTCATGGATGACCATGATTCTATCAGCGATGCCAATAATCTCAGGCAGATAGGACGAGATCATGATCACAGCATTTCCTTCAGCTAAAAGTTGTTCAAGAAGTCTGTATATTTCTGATTTAGCACCCACATCAATACCTACTGTCGGTTCATCAAAAATGAAGATATTACTGTTACAGCAGAGCCACTTTCCAATAACAACTTTCTGCTGATTACCTCCGCTGAGGTTAATAACTTTTTGTTTACCAGAGGGTGTTTTTATCCTCATATCATCAATCTGCTTAAGAGAACGTTCTTTCTCTTTTTTCAGATTTATAAAGCCAAGCTTTGAAATGTCTTTATAAGAGGCCATATTGATATTATTTTCTACTGTAGTGTCCAATGTCAGGCCTTCATTTTTACGATCTTCAGGCAGAAGCCCTATACCCTTACTTATGGCTACAGCCGGATTTCCAATGGATACTTTCTTATTATCTAGATAGATTTCTCCGGACTCAAAGGAATCCGCCCCGTAGATTGCTCTGACAATCTCTGTTCTTCCAGAACCTACTAAACCGAATATGCCGAATACTTCACCTTTGTGAATACTGAAATTTATATTTTCAAAAGCTCCTGAACTGGTCAGGTTTTCAACCCGGAGGGCTTCATCGCCTTGTTTGCAATGTTTAATGCTATACATATCTTCTATCGTACGACCAACCATTTTAGAGATCAGATCATCTTCATTGCTGTCTGATACGATCATAGTATCGATAAGACGGCCGTCTTTCATAACGGAGACCCTATCGCAAAGTTCAAATATCTCTTCCATACGGTGTGAGATATAAATACATGCTACGCCTTCGTTTTTTAGTCTTCGTATAATTGTAAATAATTCTTCAACTTCTTCATTTGCCAGAAGAGCTGTCGGTTCATCAAAAATAATAATTTTGCTATGTTCAAAATATTTTTTAGCAATAATAACCATTTCCTGCTGAGCTGCGGAAAGCTGCTTAACAACGCTCTTAGCATCAACAATAATATTTAGTTCGTCCAGGACAGCCTGAGTCTGTGACGTCATTGCTTTCCAGTCAACAAATCCCAATTTAGTAAGGGGGATTCTCCCTAAGAAAAAATTCTCGGCTACTGTCAAATGTCTGGCAATTGTAACATCCTGATAAACAGCACTGAGACCATGGCCTGCAGCATCGATGGGATTTCGGATATCGACCTTTTCTCCGGCGATGTAAATGTCACCGCTGCTTCTCTGATGAACACCCATCATAATTTTAATCAGAGTGGATTTCCCAGCACCGTTTTCACCTACTAACGCATGAACTTCCCCGGCATTAATACTGAGGTTGACATCTGTTAACGCTTTAACTCCAGGAAATTCCTTGCTTATATTTTCCATACGGATAATTTCATCGAAGTTCTGCTTCAAAAAATACTCCTTTATCTAACCAGAATAAAAAAAACCGCACCGAAAGGAATCAGTGCGGTCATGTCTTTTAAAGATCTTCTTTCTTTGTAACTTTTACACCAGTGTCAACAAACTTGGGAAGTGTCTCGCCGTTTATTGCTTTCAGTGCATAGGCACAACCTGAGTAACCCATATTGAACTGGTCCTGAATAATGAGTGTCTTGATAACACCATCGCCAAGGGCAATAATTTCATCTTCATCATCATCAAATGCAACAACCATAATCTTGTCTTTAAGTTCTGCCTGCTCGATAGCCTTGGCAACACCGTCACCAGTATGGTTGTTATCGGCATAAATACCAATAAGGTCATCATATGTTGTAATAAGGTCTTCTGTAGTCATCAGTGACTTTGCAATATCATTATTAACATAACGGGGATCAAGAATTTTGATGTCCGGAGCAAGAATCTTAAGCTGGTCAATAAATCCACCATCTCTCTCAATTATTGTATCAACACCTGCAACAGCTGCAACGATTGCCACTGTTCCATTTTTCTCAATTCCATACTCGTCAAAGAATGCGACCATTGCATCCGCTGCCAGTTTTCCACCGAGAACATTGTCTGTAGCAAGGTGACTTGTAACGTCTGTAGGAATCTTTGTATCAACTGTGATAACGGGGATTCCCAGACTGAGGGCATTATTAACGGCGGGGACTGCACCTTCACCTGCATTTGAAGCAATTACGATTGCATCAGGTCTGCTCTCAACTACATTTTCGAGTATACCAATAGCTTCTTCTACGTCTGCTTCAGAAGCAGGACCATAAATAGTTACTTTAACATCGGGGTTTTCTGCATCGAAAGCTTCTCCACCCTCAATAACTTTCTGCCAGAAACCTGAGTCTGTTGCCTTTATTATAAGTGCAATTTCAGTTTTTCCGCTGTCTGCTGCACTGTCCTGCTGTCCTCCAGCAAATACAGGAACTACCATCATAGCCATAATGACTAAAATCAGGGTAATCTTTTTCATGTTTGTCTCCTCAATTATATTTATAGCTTCATACGAAGTCTATTTAACTGTTGCTACTGAATCCGTCATTTTCAGTCTGGTCTTCAGTTCGATATGTACCGGTTCATATTCCTCTCCGGCATGTTTTATCCTTTCAAGAAGGAGTTCGGCCGCATATTTACCGATCTCTGTGAGGGGTTGGATGATACTTGAGAACTCCGGCTCTATGAAGGATACATAGTCATGATTTGGAAAGGTTGCAATATCATCAAAAACAAGCACCGAGATATCTTCTGGAATATTCAGTTTTCGACGAAGCCGCATTTTGAGTGCACCGATGCCAATATATACATTTGAACAGAAAAGTAATGTTGGTCTGTTTTCTGAGTCCAGTAAATCCGCTATTTCTTTTTCAAGCTGACAATCAAAATCCTTCACCTGTATGAGAGAGTCTTCTGACTGTTCTATTCCATGATCTTTAAGAGCTTTCTCAACACCACGGAATCTTTCTTTATCTGTATAAAAATCACCATAAACAGCGCCGATATTCCTATGCCCCATTTCGATACAGCGGCTTATTGCCTTATATGAGGCCGTATAGTTGTCCACAGTAATGCTGTCGCAATCGAGTCTATCGATGAGACGGTCAAGGAGAATTACCGGGAGGCCTTCATCAATGCATGCCTGTATGTGTTCACCTTTTTCATGGGATGATGCCAATACAACTCCATCAATCTTTTTGTCCATCAGCATCTCAAGCTGTTTGATCTCATTATCCTTACAGTTCCCGTAATCAGAAAGAATAACGTTGTAACCATTTTCTCTCATATTTCGTTCAAATTCTTTGATAATCGGAGGAAAAAAAGAATCCGTAATGTCGGGGAGTATGACACCTACGGTGAATGTAGTACTTGTCTTCAGACCGCTCGCAAGTGGATTCATTTTGTAGTTGAGCTTATCAATTGCATTAACAATCTTTATTCGATTCTCCTCGGTAACAGTACGACCGTGAAGAAAACGTGAGATTGTTGATTTTGAAACTCCTGATTCTCGTTCAACATCAAGTATTGTAGACAAAACCTTTCCTTCAAGTGAGAACGTTCTCACTTGATAGGAATTATATGTCAGCATTTTTTATATGTAAAGGAATAATTTCAATAATGAGAGGGTTTCATATTTCATAGATATATATAAGACTATTATATACATTTATACATCTTTAATTTAAATTATAGATTTTATTATCGTTTTGATTTATTTTATGATTTATGACTTCAGGCGGAAATATGGAAGAAATCAGCACGGTAAAATGGTATGTTTTCACCTTTGTGTCATAAAAAGCGGGCAAAAAGAAAAAATATTATGTTAGAGTTGTTATGGATTATTTTGATAAAGAATCTTTAGCTGAAAATAGAATGAAGATTAAATAAAAGATGAAGGATTACAAAATGAAAAACAAGGAACAACTGATTCAAAAAGCGGAAGAATTGGGATTCAAATATGAAAAGGAATATCGGGGTTGCGCACAATGCACGATACTTGCCGTTATGAACACCCTGGGAATTGACAATCCCTATATCTTCAAAGCAGCTACCGGTTTGGCCAGTGGTGGCGGAAAAATGTGTGATGGTGTTTGTGGAGGATATGCTGGTGGAATTATGGCCATGAGTTTGATTTTTGGTAGAAGTCTGGATAAGGTCCTGGATGATAATGAAAATAAAAACACCTCTTTTCTTATGGCCACACAATTAAGAGAAGAATTTATTAAAAGTTATGGAACTGTAATCTGTGGAGAGATACACCAGAAAATATTCGGCCATACATTCAATATGTACGATGAACTGGATAAAAAGCAGTTCGATGATGAGGGAGCTCATGTTGACAAATGTACATCTGTTGTTGCCTCCGCTTCCCGAGAAGCAATGAGATTACTCCTTGATGAAGCCGAAAGAAGAGGAATGACTATTGATGATATTAAAGAGATCGGCAGCATAAAAACCTTTTAAAATCTGTAAGATTCTAATTATTTCGAAAGAACCCTGCCCTCTTTTTAGTGAGGGCATAGTCTTTATGTCCCATTAATATGTAAATATCTGTATTTTTGAAATTATATTCCACATTATTGAAATATAAAATCATTTACATTGACAACTATTCATTCTCCGATATATTTTTAGAATACTAAATCAATCAATAATATCAATAATATCAATAATGGAGATAACATGAAGAAGTACAGATGGGCCATTCTAGGAACCGGAAAGATTGCAAACAGATTTGCCGAAGCTCTGAATAACATCCCCGAAGAAGCTGAGCTTCTTGCAGTAGGATCCCGACGCATTGAATCCGCTGATTCTTTTGCTGATAAATACAGTATAGAAAAACGTTATGTCGGATATGAACAGGTTGTTGCCGATCCCGATGTAGATATAGTTTATATAGGAACGCCCGGTGTCTGCCATATTAAAGATGTCACAATGTGTCTTGAAGCTGGAAAATCCGTTCTCTGTGAGAAAGCTCTGACCATCAATGCAAAAGAGAGTCAGACTCTGATAACACTGGCAAGAAAAAAGAATCTCTTCCTTATGGAAGCCATGTGGACAAGATTCTTCCCTATCCACAGAAAAATACAGGAATTGATTGCAGAAGGTGCCCTAGGCGACCCTAGAGGTGTTTTGGCTAATTTCAGCGCTGTTGCCCCTCCGGGAGACGGCAATCGTTTCTGGGATGTAAAGCTGGGAGCCAGTGCTTTACTGGATATAGGCCTTTATGGAATAGCCTTTGCCTCACAACTCTTCGGGGAGCCCGAAGAAGTAACCGGCCTGGCCTATATAGGTCCAAACGGGTTTGATTACCATTCATCCTGCGCCATGAAATACAAAGGTGGACGACTGGCGACAATTATGAGTTCTCAAATGACACATGACATAAAAGATGCCGTTGTATTCGGCGACAAAGGTAAGATTGTCATTGATGATCCCTGGTACAAACCTACTGCAATGACTGTTCACAGAGAGGGAAAAGATCCTGAACGGATTGAATACCCTCTGGATGGATTCAACGGGTACGAATATGAAGCCAGAGAAGTCATGGAATGCCTCGACAGGGGTGAAACAGAAAGTAAAATGGTTCCCCTTGACGAATCACTTTCCATTATAAAGACCCTGGATACATTGAGAAACCAGTGGGGATTTCAATTTCCTTCTGAAAAGTAGTCTTGAAACCCTTTTAGACTGAGCCGGAAACAAGCCGTTAAATCTTGATTCCGGCTTTTCAAAAATATAATTATTTCCTTACCCAAAAACAAGATATTAAATATTTAAAGTTCTCAAAAAATCGATAGGAAATTAAATTCTATGAAGATTAATACCTTCGGACCATACAAAAATAGGTCCCTAAAACCATTTTTATGCAATTAATTTTCATTTTCTTTCTATTTAATTTCATTTTTTGTTTGACAGCTGCAAATTCCTATTATAGGATATTTAAACAATCATTAAAGGAGCTTTTATGGAAAGCGTAGTAGGTTTTTTCCTGGGTCTCGGCCCATCTGTCCTTCTCCCAATCATCCTGTTTGTCATCGCGTTAG
This sequence comes from Oceanispirochaeta sp. M1, assembly GCF_003346715.1. Taxonomy (NCBI): domain Bacteria; kingdom Pseudomonadati; phylum Spirochaetota; class Spirochaetia; order Spirochaetales; family Spirochaetaceae; genus Oceanispirochaeta; species Oceanispirochaeta sp. M1. Next base: position 28,969 of record NZ_QQPQ01000017.1, on the reverse strand, counting down.
TATTCGGGGCAAAACCAGGGAAAGCACTCAGATCATCATTGATGTTCGGTGTCGGTTTTATCGGATTGAATCTTGTTATTGGCTTATTGTCCAATAATATCGGACCCGTTTCAAAAGGAATGGTAGAACGTTTCGGTCTGCAAATGGATATTATCGATGTAGGCTGGCCTGCATGTGCATCCATCGCATTCGGTTCAAAAATATCAACTTTAATCATACCTGCGGGTATCCTTCTTAATCTTCTTCTGATCTTTACAAAAGTGACCAAGACGATCAACATCGATATCTGGAACTTCTGGCATTTTGCTTTTGTCGGCGGACTGGTACAGTGGGCAACAGGCAATATCTGGTACGGACTGATTTCCGCAATGATTTTCGCAGCAGTCATGCTCTTCCTTGCAGACTGGACAGCCCCTGCCGTCCAGCAGACCATGAAACTGCCGGGAATTTCCATTCCTCATGGATTTTCAGCAGCTCCAATCCCCTTTGCAATCGTTATCAACAAAATCATTGATTTAATCCCCGGTGTCAGAGACATCAAAGGTGACCCAATAACAATCAAGAAAAAATTCGGACTGATGGGTGAGCCTCTGATCATGGGTGTTGTAATCGGTCTTGTGCTTTCGTCCATTGCTTACCTTGGACTTGGTCCCTGGACAGACTGGCTTGGTAAAATCCTTTCTACTTCCGTATCTCTAGGTGCCGTCATGGTATTAATGCCCCGTATGGTAGCTCTTTTAATGGAAGGTCTAATCCCTCTTTCAGACGCGGCAAGAGATTTTCTACAGAAACATGCTAAAAACAGAGAAATTTTCATTGGTCTGGATTCAGCAATAATTGTTGGTCATCCCACAGCTATAGCAACAGGTCTTGTAATGGTGCCCATCACTTTGCTCCTTGCTATTATCCTTCCAGGAAACAGAGTAATTCCTTTTGGAGATCTGGCTGTACTGCCCTTCCTGGTTTGTATGGTAATTCCCATTGTTAAAGAAAATGTATTCCGCTCTATTGTCATATCTACAGTATTTATGATTCCTGCGATCTATATAATGAATTACCTGGCTCCCGGAACTACTGCAGCAGCCCTGTCAGCAGACTTTGCACTTCCCGAAGGTGCTAACCTGGTATCCAGTATCTGTGACGGCGGAAACTGGATTCCCGCAATGTTCCTCTGGGTAAGTGATTTCTTCTGGCTAGGAAACTCAATTATTGTTATCATCCTTGGCGCCAGCTGGTGGGGACTGAAAAAGTACCCTGACACATGGCACAAACTTGCTGGTTTCAGAGCCGAAGAAGTCGAATAGATTCCAAGTGATTGGTATTTACCGGTAATTATTTAAACACACATAAAACCGGGCTGCCTCGGCAGCCCGGTACTTCATAATTTTACTTTAAAGGATCTCACATGCGAATCGAAGATATTCTTAAACCTGAATATATCATTGAAAATCTGTCTGCCGACACAAAAGAAGCAGCACTGAAACAGATGGGAGAAAAACTGTTCTCCATGGGATTGGTTAAAGAATCATTTATTGAAGCAATTCAATACAGGGAGAAAAATTATCCTTCCGGTCTTCCCATGGAAGGTCATAAGATTGCCATCCCCCACACTGATGCGGAACATGTTAACGAATCTGTTATTCTCTTTGCCCGCCTCAAAGATCCCCTGGAATTTTCGGTAATGGGTGATCCCGATGAAAAGATTCAGGTACAAATGATCTCCATGTTTGCCTTGAAAGAAAAAAAGCTGATTGGAGATTTATTGACAACTCTGATAACGACCTATCAGGATGATTCTGTTCTTGATTCACTCCTGCATGCAGAAGACGGCCGAAAAATGTATGACATCCTCATTAAACAAGTCGGTGCAAATTTAAAAGGTGAGTCATGAAAATTCTTAATGGAAAAACGGCCTCTCCCGGCTTAAGCAGGGGAAGTGCCTTCCTTTACAAAACGTTAGATCTTCACTTTGAAAGCAGGAAAATTACAGATATAGAAAGTGAAAAGAAAAGACTCCAAACTGCCTTCCAAAGCTCTTTAGCAGAGCTGAGCACTATAAAAGACACTATGTCTGGATCTTTGGGTGAAGAATATGCACATATATTCAGAGCTCAGATGACTATGGTGGAAGATGATGAGTTTCTAGCTGAAATATGCGAAGTTATTGAAGAGGAAAAAATGTGCTGCGAAGAAGCTCTTCAAACCATATTAACCCTCTATTCCAGTCAGTTCAGCTCTATGGGTGAAGATGACTACAATCGTCAACGCCTTCTGGACCTTGAAGATGTATGCAAGAGAATTTTACGAAATCTCCTTGGTGTAGAAGAACTTAGTCTCGCCTCTGTTCCTGAAGGCAGCATAGTCATTGCAGAAAACCTCATGCCTTCAGATACAGCTATGATGAATAGGAAACATGTTATGGGGTTTATCAGCGAAAAAGGTGGAGTAACCTCTCATGTTGCAATACTTGCAAAAAGCCTGTCCATTCCGGCATCTGTGGGAGTTAAAGACGCATTAAACACCTGTCAAAAAGGTGAAGAAATATATTTAGATGTCAGTGACTTTGAAAAAGCGGTTATTTACATCAATCCTGATGAAAAAACAAGCTTAGAACTGAATACTAAGATCATCAAATACAACAAACAGAAAGAATTGAATCTGAAGATGAAAGATCTGGAACCGATTACCACAGATGGAATAAAGATTATTCTTTCTGCAAATATAGGCTCTGAGCAGGATCTAGATGACGCTCTGGCCTTCGGGGCAAAAACTGTAGGTCTGGTGAGAACTGAATTCCTCTTTTTGAATTCACCGGATCTCCCGGATGAGGAAACCCAGTACAATTTTTACAGTACCATTGCAAAACGTTTAGAGGGTGGTATGGCTGTCATCCGTACATTGGATATCGGCGGTGATAAAGAAGTAAAATGCCTCTCCCTGCCTAGCGAGGAAAACCCTTTTCTGGGATTAAGGGGTATAAGAGTCTGTCTGAAATATAAGGATATATTCAAAACCCAGCTACGGGCACTCATGAGAGCTGCGGTACATGGTGATATCAGAGTTATGTTCCCCATGATTTCTGATATTGCCGAATACCGACAGGCCCGGGAATTGATGGGAATTGCGGCTGATGAACTAAAAGAGGAAGGCATAGAATATTCCTCTGATTTTGAAACTGGAGTCATGGTGGAGACTGCTGCTGCAGTACTGATATCAGATATATTATTGAAAGAATGTGATTTTGTAAGTATTGGAACAAATGATTTGACACAATACCTGTTATCGGTAGATCGTATTAATGAAGATATAAGTGAATACTATCGAATGTTCAGCCCGTCAATTTTCAGAGCCATAAAACAGACCTGCGATAATGCGGGTAAGGCTCAGAAATGGGCAGGGATTTGCGGAGAACTGGCAGGGATGCCTTTGGCTATACCTGTATTGATTGGACTGGGAGTGAAGGAACTCAGTATGTCCGGACAGCTGCTTCCACAGACCATCGGTCAAATTCGTGGATTATCTTCCAAAGAGTGCCGGGCAGCAGCTCAGAGAGTACTTGAAATGGAAACTGAAGAAGAAATTAAGGCGTATTTACGTCAAGTAATATAGAAAAAAGGAGATTTAAAATGATTGGGAAAAAAATCCTTGTATGCTGTGGAACTGCTATTGCAACATCCACTGTTGTTTTGAGAAAGATAGAGGAAATTCTTGAAGAAAAAGGAATTACGGGTGTTCGATTTGATCAGTGCAAGGCATCTGAAGTATCGTCAAAACTGAATGATGTGGATTTAATAGTAACAACAACTATGATTTTTGACGTGGGTGATATCCCTGTGATCCAAACTCTTTCTTTCCTGACAGGTATAGGAATTGAAAATGATATGAATAAAATCATATCATATTTGGAGGCATAGTATATGATTGAATCAATTTCTATGGGTAAACTACTGTTTAATGGAAAAGTATCCAGGTCTGATACTATAGTTTTTAAAGATAATATGGATACTAAATGGTGGATAAAAGAAAGAAACAGCGTACAGATGTGTGATCTTGAAAGTGTCATGGCTGTTAATCCTGAGGTTATTGTTTTTGGTACCGGTTTTATGTTGCCAATTTCGATGAGTATAGAGACTCAGGAAGAGATTAAAAATAAGGGAATAGAGCTTATAATCGAAAAATCTGAAGAGGCTATGGAAATCTTTAATTCCAAAGTAAAGGAAAAGGAAACTGTGGGTCTTTTTCATTTGATTTGAAAGTTCAATAACTGATGAAAAATAAGAAAGACAGGATTAATGGAATCATCAACAACCTCCGCCTGAAGGGCACTACAAACCTTGAGAATCTTGCAGCTGATTACAATGTTTCAACGGCAACAATTCGTAGGGATATTAAAGAGCTTGAAAAATCAGGGCAGGTAGTGCAGACCATCGGTGGTGGTATCATCTTGAGAACGGACTTCTCTGAGTCAGTCAGAAAAGAAAACCTGAGTCATGCAATTGTTGAAAAGATAAGGATAGCCGAGTACTGCTCGACCCTGATAAATGAACAGGATACTGTAATATTAGGTCCCGGGGCCATTACGACCTTAACTGGACGTATTATCAGTGGTCTAGATATCAACTTCAGGGTGGTCACGAACTCACTTTCTCTGGCTCTTGAACTGTCAGAACTGGACAATATCAATACCTATATTATTGGTGGTGAAGTGGAAGGAAACTACTCAACTAAAATGGAATATAATCAGAGCGGACTTGATAGTATTAAGTATGCTGACAAACTGTTTATTTCTGCAGATGGTATAGATATAGAACATGGATTAACCTATTTTCAGGCTAGTTCAATGATTCCTATGATTAAACAGATGATGGAAGTAGCTGATGAAGTCATACTCATAGGCGATTCGACTAAATTTGGAAAAATATATTTTAACAGACTTCAGGGAATTGAATGTGTAACAAAAATTATTACTGACAGTAAATTGGATGCAAAATATAAAGGCGCATTCACAAAACTTAATATTGATTGCATAACTGTGTAGGAGATAAAATGATATCAGAGATTTCATTAATGATGTCCGGAGCTCTAGGACAAAAAGTGATCAATTTTTATATGAGTTATCAGCTTCTTTTCAATACGATTGTTGTTCTGTATGGAGCAATCCTCTTATTGGCTCATTTAAATGAAAAAAGGATTATTAGAAGTATTCTGACGAATAGAGGCGAGGACCATCTCACTCTTGAAACCTTGGATTATTTAGAGGAAATGGAAGATCCTGAATTCTGGAAAACCCTTCTGAAATCCATAAAAGTCCCCATAATTTCCACAAGGTCAGCTTTGTATTACCAAAAGGCAAACCGGGAAAATATTCTTAAAAATTTGACTAAACACTTAAAACGTAGGAAATAAAATGACTGAATTGAATATAACCATCACAAATGACACAGGGCTGCATTCCAGACCAGCAGATGTTTTTGTGAGAACTGCAAAACTGTTCTCATCTGAAATTATTGTAAAAAAAGGAGAAAAAACAGCAAAGGCCAAGGCAATACTGAAGGTCATTCTTCTCAATGTTTCCCAGGGAGATACCATATCTATATCAGCAGATGGTGAGGATGAAAAGGAAGCACTTGATGAATTGAAAAAGTTAATTGAGTCGGATTTTAAGATTATAAACCCAAAGGTAAAAATCTAATTAAATATCCGAAGGATCTACAGATCAGCCCTGTGAAAGCATCCGCAAGGCTGCATTTTCATCAGTGACAATAGAGTTGACCAGACGGCCCTTGACAGCACCAAGAATGGCCTCTGCTTTTTCCGCACCGCAGGCAATACCTATGACATCAGGCACTTTCAGCAGCATATCCCAGGGAATACCGATAACTCTCTGATTTTCAGGTATGTCTAAAAGCTGTCCGTTTTTATCATAATGAAGGCCGCATATATGACCGATGCCTCCCATTTCCTGAATCCTGACTGCATCAGATAGATTAAGAAAACCTTCCCTGACCATTGAGCTGAAATCAGGATTATCCGGACTCAAACCTACAAGAGCAATGTCTATCTGACCCATCAGTTCCATTGTTTCGGCTATTGGAGATTCTTTAAGAAGGAGTTTTTTCAGCTCGAGATTCTTAACGATCACCGGTGCCTGAATCAGACGGCAGCTGCCATTAATTTTATTCGCAAGGTTCCTGGAGAGTTCGAATCCATCATATGACAGATTTTCCATTCCCAGGCTTCCGGTCATCTGAATAACTTCAGTATCAACAACACTTTGCACATCCAGAGCCTTAACAAGCTGATAAAGACTGCTGCCCCAGGCCAATCCGACTCTCTGCCGATCCCTCAGCTTTGACTGAAGAACTCTTGCTGCGGCTGCTCCTGCGGCAGCAAGAGTAGCTGCCTTATCATCTTCTGAATGGACAACAACAGCGGTTCTCAGGCCATAGTCTTTTATGAGTCTTTCCGACAAGGCGGATACCAGCGAACTGTCACTTTCCTGTATCCGTATTTCGACAATTCCCTCTTCACGGCATTGTTTCAGAAGATTGGAGACACTGGGTCTGGATATTTTGAAATGCCGGGCTATTACCTCTTGAGAGAGTCCATCATTGTAGTATTTCTTGGCAAGTTCAATTAAAAAATTCCGGTCTTTCTGAATCAAAGAAAACTCCTGAGACTATCACGTTACCATAGTAAGCAAACAAAAACAATTCGCTGTTCTGTTCAATACAGACCGGTCGACACTTGGGTTCCGAATACCGGTCTGCTGATATATGTAATTATTTTAAAGAAGGAGGAAGATGGAGACATCTCCCCAGACTATCTGCTGCCGCCTCCATAAAAGCCTCCCCGACTGAGGGGTGTCCATGAATGATATCGGCAATCTCATGACTTGTCACTTCCATAGCCATAAGAGCAGCCGCTTCATTGATGATCTCTGAAACACCGGGTCCCGCCATGTGGACACCGAGTACTTCTCCATATTTTGTATCCGTTACAATTTTAACGAAGCCTTCTGATTCTCCCACAGCCAGAGCTTTTCCATTGCCGGCCAGGGGAAAGTAACCTGTTGAAATCTCTCCCTTGAGAGCAGCCTGTTCCTCGGTAAGACCGACAGAAGCAACTTCCGGCAGAGAATAGACCACAGATGGTACATAACGCATGTCTGCTTTTTTCAATGCTCCTAAAGCATTTTCGGCAGCCACTTCACCTAGTTTGAAGGCGGCATGGGCCAGCATTTTCTGGCCGGTCACATCTCCTGCTGCATAGATACCGGAAATATTGGTCTCCTGATATTCATTGACAAGTATGCGTCCACGTTCAGTCTTGATAGAAATTTCACCCAGAACAGAAAGGTCCGGTACCCGTCCTATTGAAAGGAGAGCCTTCTCAGCTTCCAGAGTTTCACCCGATGAGAGAGAGAAAGCCAGTCCGGGACCTTTTTCTTCAATTTTTTCAAGGCGTACACCCTTATATATTCCGGCACCCTTTTTTATCAACAGCTTCTCAATAAAAACAGAGATAGAAGTATCCATAAATGGCAGCAGCCTGTCTTCCATTTCAACGATGTTTATTTTGACACCGAATGAGAGGAAAATCAAAGCCATTTCGACCCCGATAACTCCCCCGCCGATGACAGTCATACTGGCAGGCAGTTTATCAATAGACAATATTTCATCACTGCTGAAGACTCTTGGAGTATCAATACCCGGTATTGGAATTCGGGCAACTTTTGATCCGCCAGCAATCAGGATCTTATCACCCTTAATCTGATCTGCTCCATCGATGGACACTGTGTTTTCAGATTCAATGATGCCCTTTCCATAAAAGACATCCACACCATTGGCTTTTAACAGACGCCCGACTCCACCGGTCAGCTTTTTCACTACCTTGTCTTTCATCTTCAGAGTAGCAGGCATATCGACCTGAAATTCCGTATTTATCAGCCTTATCCCACGGGAAGCGGCATGTTTGATCTCTTCAATTATTTCAGCATTTTTCAGGTAGGCCTTTGTAGGAATACAACCCCGGTTTAAACAGGTTCCCCCCAGGGTATCCTGCTCAACAAGAGCAACCTTAGCACCAAGCTGAGCAGCTTTTATTGCCGCCACATACCCGGCAGGACCTCCTCCTATAACGATGAGACCATATGAGCCGTTATTCTGTTGTTTCTTTGTATCAGACATAATTTCTATCTCTCCTTAAACCATCAAAGCCAGTGGGGTTTCAAGTAATTCCCGTATTCGGCTGAGGAAGATAGAAGACTCGGCACCATCTAAAATTCTGTGGTCAAAAGTAAGGCTGAGTCCCATAATATTACTTACACAGACTGCTCCATCCACTAATTTCAGTTTTTCATCTATAGCACAGACACCCAGTATGGCAGCCTGTGGCTGATTAATAATGGGTGTAAAACCGCTTATCCCGAAGGTACCGATATTACTTATGGTAAAGGTTCCCCCTTCCATTTCCTCTGATTTGATCTTGCCCTCTCTTCCACGCTTTGCCAGGTCGGCAGCGACAGAAGAAAGTTGTTTTAAAGAAAGCCTGTTTGCATTCTGAATGACAGGAACCAGAAGACCTTTTCCTGTTGCCACAGCCATACTGAGATTTATATTCCCTTTATAGATAAGGTCTGTACCATCAAGAACAGCGTTAACCCGGGGATTTTCCTCAAGAGCAAGAGCACAGGCCTTCAATACAAAGTCATTGATAGTGATTTTGACTTCACCATTGAGAGCCTTATTGATCTGTTTTCTAATCTTCAGCATTTCGCTTACGTCAGCTTGTATATGACTGGTTACAACAGGTATTTCAGTATGACTCTGAAGCAGCCGTCTTCCTGTTATTTTCTGAATATTGGTCAAAGGAACTCTCTGATCCTCAGCCATACCTGGGCCTTGCAGTTCCTGAGAAACATTTGAATTCAGATCAGAGCTGAAAATTTTTCCATCATGTCCACTACCCTGTATACCTGACAGATCTAGACCCTGATCCAGAGCCACACGTCCGGCCAGAGCTGTTGTATTCACCTGTTTAAAGGAGAGGACATCGGCTTCCCGGATTTCCCCGGACCGGCCACTGGGTGATATTGATTCAAGGGGCAATGCTCTTTCAGCGGCCGCTCGCCTGGCCGCAGGAGTTGCTTTGACTTTACCATCAGAAACATTGGATGACTCATTGGGAATCTCAGTCTCTGCAGGTTTTGCCTCAAGGTCCGGGAGCCCTGGTTTGCTGATGTCCTGAAGTTCACCAAAACCTTCAGAGGAAGACTCTGGAATCTTCTCTCCCGGTTTCCCTATCCAGGCGATGGTCTGAACAACGGGAACTGTCTCTCCGTTTTCATAAAGGATTTTCAGGATAGTTCCATCATAATCCGATTCCACTTCCATGGAACTCTTATCGGTTTCAATCTCAACAACGGGGTCGCCTGTTGAAACAACATCCCCTTCTTTCACGAGCCATTCAACAATGACTCCTTCTTCCATAGCCATACCCGTTTTGGGCATTATTATTGATTCAGCCATAATGCCTCCTAAAGGATTTCGTCAATGGCAGCAGAAATGCTGTCTATTGTGGGTACAACCAGAGCTTCCAGGTTCGGATTATAAGGAATGGGAACATCCAGTCCTCCGACTCTTTTTACCGGAGCATCCAGATAGAAAAAAGCATCACTGTCAACAATAACACTTGAAAGCTCCCCGCCAAATCCACCTGTCTGGCAGGCTTCATGAACAATGACAACCTTTCCAGTCTTCTTGGCAGACTGAATAAGACAATCTTTATCCAAAGGTACAAGGCTTCTGATATCAATGACTTCGATTTCAATACCCTTTTCAGCGTATTTATCAGCAACTTCCAGACTACGCTGGACCATGCGGCCATAGGTGATAATGGTCAGGTCTTTACCTTCCCGTTTAATATCTGCCACACCAAGAGGAATTGTGTAGTCATCCTCGATTTCAGGGACTTCACCCTTGGTTCTGTATAAAAGTTTCTGTTCAATAAACACAACGGGATTGTTGTCCCTGATGGCTGTTTTCAGGAGCCCTTTGGCATCATAGGGGGTGGAGGGTATAACAACTTTCAGACCCGGGGCATGACAGACCCAGGCTTCCAGACTTTGAGAGTGCTGCTCTGCTGCACCTGTACCAGAACCACCGGGGGCCCTGAGAACCATGGGAACAGACGCCTGTCCACCAAACTGAAACCGGGTTTTTGCCGCCTGGTTTACAAGCTGATCCATGGCCAGTGTCATAAAATCACTGAACATCAGCTCTGCAATAGGCCTGAGGCCGGTCATGGCAGCCCCGGCAGCGGCTCCCGTAATTGCCATTTCGGTGATTGGTGTATCCAATACACGCTCTTCACCAAACTCTTCAAACATCCCGCGGGAGACACCGAAGGCTCCCCCGTATAATCCGATGTCTTCACCCATAAAAATTATATTTTCATCACGACGCATCTCTTCGCTCATGGCTTCTCTGATAGCATCTGCATATGTTATTTCGCGCATTGTATTCTCCTGTATCTCCGGTTCAGTCGGCATATACATCATCAAAGATGTTTTCAATTTTAGGTTCAGGACTGTTCTCTGCAAATTCAACAGCATTTATTATATCCTGCTCTGCCTGCTTATCCAGAGCCTCCAGATCATCCTTAGAGGCAAGACCTTCTTTTATAAGAAATTCACTGTACCGCTTAATGGGACACTTTTCCTTCCACTCTTTAACTTCTTCTTTGCTTCTGTATGCCTGGGGATCACTCTTGGAGTGACCAAACCAGCGATATGTATTCAATACCATCAGCATGGGGCCGTTTTCTTTAACATATTCTTTTGCTTTGAGAGTTTCTTTATATATATTGACCACATCATTTCCATCCAGGGCCAGTCCTTTGATTCCATAAGAAGAGGCACGAACCGAAATATCATCGATATTCATGGATTTACTTACATGAGTAGACATACCATAATAGTTATTGGTGCAAACAAATAAGACTGGAAGTTTCCAGACTGATGCCAGGTTCAGAGCCTCATGAAAAGTACCTTCATTGCTGGCTCCGTCTCCAAAAAATCCGACGGTAATATTATCTTTCTTTAAATATTTCTGACTCAGACCGGCACCTACAGCGAGTGGAATTCCTCCCCCCACAATACCGTTTGCCCCCAGACTGCCAACTGAAAAATCGGCAATATGCATACAACCGCCCTTGCCTTTACAATATCCGGTTTCTTTACCCAGGAACTCAGCCATCATTTTGTTGATGTCCATATTCTTACCGATTCCCTGATTATGACCACGGTGGGTCTGCAAGATATAGTCTTCATTTTCGAGAGCAGAGCACACGCCGATCCCGGTAGCTTCTTCACCAATACAGAAGTGAGCTGTTCCATGAACCTTGCCCTCGACAAAAAGACGGGCAGCTTTTTCTTCAAATTTTCGGGTCTGAACCATTTTAAGATACATGTCCAGATACTTTTCTTTTGTAATCTTCACGCTTTTTGCGTGAGATGTAATGCCTTTTGTATTCTTCATACATATTATTCTACATTAATTCACTTGCATGTCAATTGTAACTTTATTATTTATTTTTTTACATATGTTATTACCATGGATTTGCTCGATTAAAATCGTTACAATCAGATCATGTCAGAGAATCCAATCAAAATTACAATCATCGGCGGTTTCCTTGGAAGTGGGAAAACAACAATCCTCAACAATATAATCAGGGATTTACCAGAAGGGCAGAGAACAGCAATTCTGATAAATGATTTCGGAGATGTTAATATCGATGCCCTTCTTATTGAAAAGGGAGATTATTCCAAGAAGGAGATTAAAGGCGGCTGTATCTGCTGCAGTCTCAAGGAGAAACTGCTCCAGAATCTTCTCACCATAGTAAACGATGAAAAACCGGATCATATCTATATTGAAGCCACCGGCCTGGCCGTTCCCTGGGAGATGAAAAAAAGTATCAGCACCAACTTCAGTGCCGACAAACTCCTGGTGGATGAAGTACTGGTCTGTACGGATGCAATTCAGTTCAAACGCTTCCATGATTATCTTCCCGCCTACTCCAGGCAGTTTGAAGGAAAGCCCTATGTGCTGATTACAAAAGCGGACATTCATGCTTCTGATCTTCTGAAAGAAATCAGAGAAAAACTGCAGCGTCATTATCCGGGAATTTCCGGATTCTCGGAATCCAGAAACGGAACATGGACCAGACCGGAAGCTCAGGATAAAAGAGAAGAGGATCTCCCCAGGGGCATGATGCCCTTTCTTTTACAGGCGAAAATGATAGATACGGGTAAAGATGGAATTGAGCAGCTCTCATTTCAGGGAGCCCTTAAAGAAAATTCGGAAGTGCTGAAATCTCTGATATCAGAAAACAGTGAGAAAATCATCAGACTTAAGGCTCTGATTCCCCAAGAAAGCAGCTGGAAGAGTATTCAGTTTGACGGGGAGATACTTTCAGAGGATTCCATTTATCCTGAAGATTCAGGATTGCTCAAGGAAACAATTCTTACTCTCTTCTGCATGAAAGAGCATAGAGCCTACTTGAAAAAGGTATTCACTCAGATCATAGGAAATTGACAAGGCTGAATATCCCCCCCCAATCTCTCAACCTCCACCTATTGGCGGAAAGAGTCCGAGCACATCACCGTCTTTGAGAGGACTGTGCGGTTCGGCATGGACATTGTTGACAAAAATAATAGTTACTTTTTTCGGTGGGATACCCATTCTGTTCATTATATCCAGCACACGATCCCCTGTTTGAAGAGGAAAATCCGGAACCGATGGAAAGAGAGTACTCAGTGTCGCAAATGTTTTTACTTTAACAACCCCTGCACTCAAACCACATCCTCCGCATAAAAACCCAGTTCCAGAATATCATTTTTATGATCAGAAAGAACAGTATTGAACAGTTTGAGACGCACAAGATTTCCGTCAACCTTGATCCTTCTATCCTCACCGCTGCTCATGCTCTTCCGCATGGCCTTGATGGGACTGTTAGAGCGGAGCATGGCCCCCACCAGACCGGGCATGGCTCCGGACAATACAATTGTATCCCCGGAAACCAGCCTGGTGGAATCAGGTTCATCCACACAGCCGTTATTCAGGATAAGGGTCTGTACCTCCCTCTCCATCCCTTCAGGATCAAGAGAGAGGATTCTGAGGATAAAAGATGTGACAGTCTCCCCGGGCATGTACTCAACAAGAACACCCTGCTGAAGGACGCTGCTCAGGAAGATTCCGTCACATGATCCTTTATCAATTCTTCGCATTACCAGTTAAAGACCTCATCCAGTTCCTCATCTGTTACTTCAAAAACTGCATCGTGGGGTGCCAGTTTTTCTCTCTTGAAATACATAGGCAGACGGTCATCCTCTTTTGTGAATCCTGCACCCTTATTGAAATCCCGCTCCATTGTCAGAACAGATTTACCAAGTGCGGTCACATCATCTGCAGTCATACTCAGGCCGAAAAATGCATTTATAAGATCTACAAAGGCATTGAAAGTTTCAGGCTGATCAAGAATGGGGAATGCAATAAAGAGACACATTCCCGTAGAGTCGATGGCCGCAGTGGCAATCTGGAGATTTCTTGAGAGTTCAATCTGTCCCTGAGGTTTAAGAGGATCTACAAATCCGCCCACTTTAAGAATATTTGTGGCAATGGCATATCCCGCAGTATGGTCGGCACCCTGAGGGGTAGTCGCATAGGTAACACCAATTCCCTGTATGGGTCTGGGATCGTAGGCAGGCATAGCCTGTCCCTTGACAACGGGAGCTCTTTCAAGACCGAATGCCTTTGCAGTCACAGCGGCGCCGCTTCCAAGGATTCGACCCATTGGAGTTCCATCCCCTACTTCCTGAAGAAGTTTAATGGCAGCTTTGGCATCACCGAATTCGGCCATACCTGCATCCATAGCAACCGCAATGGTGGCTCCCATTTCAATTGTATCCAGACCGAAGTCATCATCCATTCTATCCATCTGAGCAATGGCATCAAGATCATCTATGCCGCAGTTGGGTCCATGGGCCCAGACTGTTTCATATTCGGGCTGCTTGGTGACGTAATTACCTTCCTTGTCCACATAGGTACCGGAGCACTGAATGACACAGCCTCTGTGACATCCATGGGTTGCCTTGCCACCCCGGGCTGTTTCTGTTTCAGCCAGTGTCTCACCGCTGATTTTATGAACATTGGGAAACTGACCCTTTGAGAAGTTATTTACAGGGAATCCACCAGCCTCGTTTATTATATTGGCAAGAACATTGGTTCCATACGCAGGGAGTCCCTGACCCGAAACACCATGAGCCTTAATTCCCTTGATAAAAAGCTTATTGGCAGCCTTGAAGGCATCTTCATTTACAGGTTTTCTCACTGAACATCCGCTGTCATCAAGAACAATGGCCTTGATTCCCTTTGCTGCCATTACGGCTCCCACACCGCCACGTCCGCAATGTCTTGTGGGTCTGAGTTCAACATCAGTACAGGCAATAGAAGACGCTGCCAGTTTTCTCTCTCCTGCTGTACCGATAGACATATAGGCAGCCTTGTCGCCATATTTTGCGACTAATTTTTCAACAACATCATAGTTATTCAGTCCAGTGATATCAGTGGCCTCTACAATTGAGATTTCATCTTTTTTTACAACAAGAGTATAGAGTTTACCCTCAGGAGATTGTCCTTCAAGAATAATTGCGGCATAACCGATACGGGCCAGAACCTGGGCGGCCTGTCCTCCTGCATTGGATTCTTTGATTCCACCGGTGAGGGGGCTCTTACAACCTACCGAGAGTCTTCCGGAGATAGCTGCGGCTGAACCGGACATCATACCGGGAGCAATGGCCAGCTTATTTTCAGGACCCAGAGGGTGACAGAGAGGAGGAACTTCTTTGAAAATTACTTTAGTAGTGAGTGCTCTTCCGCCGATACCGGCATAATCACCCACATCTTCAATAACATATTCCGGAGTGGAACCCATTTTGATGCGCAGAATCTTATCCATACTTAACTCCTTTATAAGGACCTCAACAGTCCATATTTCCCGTATTTGAACCCGGATATCTAAAAGTCCGGACGGTGTATCTCCTTTTCAAACACGGAAGGCTCTGAGATTTCTCTCCAGAACCCTTACGGTCAGAATTCCTTTGTCTTAATAAAAGACTTTAGGAATAAAGACTCGGAGAAGTACGCTGAATTTAAGTATATTATAGATTGGTCATTTGTAAATGAAATTGTTACTTTATATTAACAATTCATGTGTACAAATCAGAAATCGGAGGATAAAAATCCAAGGCCCATATATTATGAATTAAATCTTTAAATTATGCCTTCTCTGTTGTCTGAATTCTACAAATGTTGTATTGTCATACAATAGGAGTCATAGATGGCCAAAATTCGTCAAAAAACAGTTGTAGAGCAGGTAATGGAGCAGATAAAAGAGCTTATTGCCTCCGGAGAGTATCAACCGGGAGACAAACTGCCTACAGAACATGAACTTGCAGCACGTTTCGGAATAGGCCGCTCCTCAGTTCGTGAAGCCATAAAAATATTCAATTATCTCGGAGTCCTGAAATCCAAAGCTGCCAAGGGCACTTTTCTTTCAGACAGAGCTAATATTTCCACCGAAGCACTCTCCTGGGCCATTTTGATGGGTAAAGAAGAACAACATGAACTTATCGAGACCCGAGGAGCAATCGAACTCTGGAGTGTAATAAACCTGACAAGACAGTCTATGGAAAAATCTGAAGCCGTTGAAGAAGTCCTGAAAGAGCTGCAGAAAGAGGTTGATGAGATGAAAGCCGGAATTGAATCGGCCTCTCCTGAAACAACCGTAGAAGCTGATTACAATTTCCATAACATCATAGTTAAGAGTACCGGAAACACTCTATTCTATGCCATATACCAGACTCTTAAATCCTTTATGTATGAAGAGATAGTAAAATCCCAGGATGATTATTCCGACCGTTCTCTGATTGTTTCTGAACATCAGCATATTGTTGATACAATCAGATCCGGTGAAATCAACCAGTCAGTTGTAACCTTCAGCTCTCATATCGAAAATATTGAAAGCCGCCTGAATATCCGCTGATCATTCAGCCTCGATTATTCCCTTAATTATTTAAAATCCAATAAAAAAACCGCTTCCCCTTGAGTTCCTTCATTAAAGAAGGCAACTCTCGAAGAAACGGCTTTTCAAGCTGTTCTATTGCTTAATTAATAATTGAGTTTTACAGGCTTTCCTGTTTTCAAAGATTCACCAGCTGCAATTGCAATCTGTACGGGTCTCAATGCGTCAATGCCGCCCAGGGGAGTATCTGTATCATTGATAATAGCCTCACAGAACTCTCTCAGTTCCTGTACAAAGGAAGCCATATAACGCTCAAGAAAGAAGTGAAAAGGTTTTTCAGAAATGATTCCATCTTCAGTACTGAGTACTGCCGTAGACTGTGTATCATTTCCAGTCGCAACAGATCCCTTACTGCCGAAAACTTCAGCACGCTGATCATATCCATAGGCCGCTTTTCTGGAGTTATCGATACAACCGATAGCACCATTGGCAAATTTCATAGTTATCAGTGCGGTATCAATATCACCGGCCTTTCCTATTTCGGGATCAACAAGCACAGCACCCTGAACAAAAATTTCTTCTACTTCACTGCCGCTTAAATAACGGACCATATCAAAATCATGGATGGTCATATCAACAAACATACCACCGGAACTTTTTACATATTCGATGGGGGGTGGTGAGGGATCTCTTGAAACGATCTTAATCATGTGGGGATCACCGACTTTGCCAGCCTCCACAGCATCTTTTACGGCTCTGAAGTTGTGATCAAAACGTCTGTTGAATCCAATCTGGAACTTCACACCCGCTTCCTCAACAATTGCCAGAGTCTGCTTGATACTTTCGACATCAAGGTCAATGGGTTTTTCACAGAAGATATGCTTTCCTGCCTTTGCCGCTTCTCTTGTAATCTGTGCATGTGTATCTGTAGGAGTACAGATAAGAACAGCATCAATTTCTGAATCAGCTAGAATATCCTTGTATTCTTTAGTTGTTGATTCAACACCCATGGACTGTGCCCAGGCAGCAGTCTCATCATTCATAAATGGGTCAGCCATAGTTTTAACTGATGCTCCGGAAATCTGATTACAGATTCCTTCGGCATGTACCCTTCCGATTCTTCCGGCACCTATGATGCCGATATTCAATTTTTTCTTCATTTTTATCTCCCGGTTCTGAAAACTATTTCTCAGATACCTGTATTTTTTCTTATGTAATCTCTGGCCATCTTGGCATATGCAAAGGGGTTGGCTTTAGCCGGGTCCTGTTCTGCCTCAACAACCATCCAGCCTCTGTATTCATTCTGTTCCAGAATACTGAAGATTGAAGGAAAATCGATTGAACCATCACCGGGGACTGTAAAGACACCCTGTCTGACAGCATCAAGAAAGGATGAATCATTGGACTTTACATCAGCATAGACATCAGTTCTCATATCTTTAAGATGAACATGGCCTACCCTTCCAATAAACTTTTTCAATGCTGCAACGGGATCTTCTCCGGAAAAGGCAAAATGCCCGGCATCAAAGAGTAGAGAGACCTTTGCAGGATCTGTGTCATTCAGAAATCGTTCTGTCTCTTCAACAGTCTGCACACCTGTTCCCATATGATGATGAAAAGCCAGCTTAAGACCTTCTTCATTGGCAATATGTCCCAGTTTATTCATTCCATTACACATCTGAGCGAACTCTTCTGTGCTTAATACAGCTTTTCCACTGAAAACGGATGTAGTTGTATCACCCTGGCAGGAACGTGTCTGCTCTGAAGGACCGATAACATCGGCACCCATGGCTTTCAGGAAAGAGAGCTGGGCTCTGAAATCTTTTTCAACCTGCTCGAAGGGCTGTGAAGCCAGAAAAGAACTGAACCACTGATTACAGATTTTCAGCCCTCTCAGATCCAGATGCTCTTTCAGGACTGCCGGATCTTTAGGATATTTATTTCCCACTTCAGAACCTGCATACCCTGCCAGAGCCATTTCACTGACACACTGTTCAAATGTGACTTCCGCACCGAGATCGGGCATATCGTCGTTGGTCCAGCCGATGGGAGCCATGGCCAGTTTTACATTGTCTTTATTCATTTTTTACCTCTAATACTGTTTTGCTTCTGCAATATTTTTAACAAGTTCTTTATTGGCTTTGAGAACAGCTTCTTTTTTGGAAACTTCGGGTGTACCGACTCTCCACCAGCTTTCATATCCTTCTGACATGGAGTCAAAATCAACCTTGATATCAAGGAGTGTAGTTACAGGACTCTCTTTAGCTTCAGCCAGAGCCGTTCTAAGCTCTTCTGAATTATGAACTCTCCAGACTCTGCATCCATAACCTTCGGCTATTTTTGCATAATCTACGGGAATCGGTTTTCCACCTTCATCAAGACGTCCTGTCTCAGGATTTCGATATTTTAATTCACAGCCGAACTTGGGAATCCCCTGGCTGGTCTGCAGATTATCAATACAGCCGAATCCGTTATTATCAAAGAGCATGATATTGATTTTGACGCCTTCCTGTATGCTGGTAAGCAGTTCTGAATGGAGCATTACAAAACTGGCATCACCGGTCATGGAGTAGACCTCCTGATCAGGTGCGGCAATTTTTGCACCTACAGCGCCGGAAACTTCATAGCCCATGCAGGAAAATCCATATTCCATATGGTAGGTATCTTTATGTCTTGATCTCCAGACTCTCTGCAGATCACCGGGAAGACTTCCGGAAGCACCTACAATAATTGCATCCTTATCAAAAATCTCTTCATTCATAATCCCAAGAGCTCTGAGCTGTGAGTAGATTCCATTGGGTCCCAGTTCATTATCAGAATAGAGATGATCTACTTCCTTTTTCCAGGCAGCTCTTGCATCTTCAATTTCACTGCTGTAAGAGGATTTCCATCCCTTTTTCTCCAGTTCTGCACTCAGTGAGTCCAGTCCTGCTTTCGCATCACAGAGGAAGGGAAAAGCATTCATCTTATAGGCATCAAAACTGTTAACGTTTAGGGAGAGAACTTTTACATTATCCCTTTTAAATGATGATTTACTTGCAGTAGTGAAGTCTGAAAGTCTTGTTCCCACAGCAATAACAAGATCTGTTTCCGCAGCAATAACATTGGCTGCCAGACCTCCTGTGACTCCGAGGCCTCCAAGATTCATGGGATTGTCCCAGGTCACTGCACTTTTACCGGCCTGTGTTTCGCCAAAGGGAATATTGAATTTCTCACAAAATGAGGCCAAAGCTTCTCCGGCCTCTGAATAGCGGACTCCTCCGCCGCAGACAACAAGGGGTTTACTGCTTTCAGTAATTACTGAAGCAGCTCTCTTAACAGCATCATCTGATAGAGAACGGCGCTCAATGAAGTGAACCCGTTTTTCAAAGAATTCCACCGGATAGTCCCAGGCTTCCGCCTGTACATCCTGGGGCAGGGCCAGACAGACTGCACCCGTATCAGCAGGATCGGTAAGAACACGCATGGCATTCATGGCCGCAGACATCAGCTGCTCGGGGCGGCTGACTCTGTCCCAGTAACGGCAGACAGAGCGGAAGGCATCATTGCTGGTTACAGTACTGTCATTAAACTGCTCCATCTGCTGAAGGACGGGATCGGGCTGCCGGCAGGCAAAAGAATCACCCGGAAGGAGTAAGACCGGGATTCTGTTAACTGAAGCCAGGCCGGCAGCTGTCACCATATTGAGTGCACCGGGGCCGATGGAGGAAGTCACGGCCATTATTTTCCGGCGGTTATTCTGTTTTGCATAGGCAATAGCCGCATGGGCCATACCCTGTTCATTATGTCCCTGGTAGAATTTGAGAGAGTGATCAGGCTCCTGAAGAGCCTCCCCTATCCCGACAACACATCCGTGTCCGAATATACCGAATACACCATTTACAAATTTTTCTTCTTCTCCATCAAAGGAGATATATTGATTATCAAGAAATTTAACCAGGGCCTGTCCCATGGTCATTCGGACTGTTTTCATATTTTTGTTCCTTCATGTTTCAGCTCGGGCCAGATCTTTACTTCAGGATCGATAAGCCATTTATGCTCTTCTTTGAAATATCTGGTAGACGGCAGCCATCTGTCTTCAGGAAGATGGGAAATCATCCAGATGTAATACATGGCGTAACCTGCTGCTGTCACCTGTGAATGGGTTTTACCCCCATTGATGAGACATGTATCGCCATTTTTTGTATAAAAAGCTTCTTCATCCAGAAGAGAGACTCCGAATCCCTGCTCAGGAAAATGTCTGTAATGATAAATCTCAGGCTGAGGATGATGATGGGGGGGATAACTGGACCAGCGGCCGGGATGATTTATGACCTCACCCAGAACCATGTTGGATTCAGGGGCAATCTCACCATCAAATACAGTACGGACAGTACGTTTGGCAGCATCATGCATTATTCCTCCACCGAAGATATCACTTCTGATATCTTCAGGTCTGTATAGCTTAGAAGGAAAATCTTTACTATTTGTCTTCTTTTCCACAGAAATCTCGACATCGGACAATGCTGTTATTTTTACCTCCACCCCACTAGGTACATGCAGTACAGAGGGGCTTTCTTCAAAACAGGAAGAGCGTTTCATTACGGCTTCTTCTCCCTGCCATTCAAAGCGGAGTTCACCTGAAATCAGAAGCCAGGCCCGTTCTTTGATCTGATCACCGTCTTCCCAAACGTCTCCGGCAGATAATCTGAGAATTCCAAAATCAAGGAGCATATCCGAATGGATTCCATTTTCCTCTGTTATAGAGGTATACCCAGAATCTTGTATCTGATTTTTTACTATCATATAATTCCTCCTGCAGATACTCAGTCACTTACTGATATCTGATTGTTTTATTTTATTATTCTCACTTTCAAAAGAGAGAGATTATCCTATTTCAGGATGATTCACGTGGTACAAGAACGGGCTGTATGCTGATTCTTTTCTTCAGCAGCTGTTCCCCATTCTTCATTTTCTCAATCTGCATAAAAAGGCGGTCACAGGATATATGAGCCAGCTCTTCCCGAGGCTGATGAATTGATGTAAGCCCCGGATTATTATAAAGACAGAATTCGGTGTCGTCATAACCGACAACAGACATATCAGCAGGCATTATCATTCCTGCATCCCTCATAGCCTGCATAGCACCCAGGGCCATCAGATCATTGGAGCCGAACAGTGCGTCATACTCTTTGATCTCTTCGATATTTGAACTGACAACAGCCCTGGCAGCATCAAATGAGGAATCACTGTAATATCGATTTACCGTGAATCCGGCCTTTTCAATTGTGTCGCAGAATCCGTCTTCTCTCTGTCTGTACTCCAGATGCTTCTCTTCCTCTGCAATAAGGACAAATGTCTGATTGCCTTTTTTCAGCAGATGCTCTGCTACAAGACGTCCCCCCATATAGTGATCTGTATAAACCACGTCCTGGTCCTGCACCACTTTTCCAGGAGGATAGTGAATGCATACAAAGGGGACCGATTTTTTCTCAAGAAACTCGCAGCTCTCTTCACTGAGATCTTCCAGCAGAATGATCAGACCATCAACCTTGTTTCTTGTTACCAGCCGGATAATATTATTCTGACCGGAATAATGATTCTGCTGATGGGAAACGATCAGATCCATATCAGCCTTTTCCAGACTCGTACGGAGTTTGTTCATCAGCATACTGTGATAGACGTTTACATTAGATTCTTTGTACTGCTCAGGCATGATAATACCGACTGTTCCGGCCCGGCTTGTAATCATACTTCTTGCACCGGCATTAAACTCAAAACCCAGGTCATCTGCAATTTTGTTCACCTTGGACTTTGTTTTATCAGACACTAAAGAACTGTCATTGAGACAACGGGAGACTGTAGAGAAACTGACTCCTGCTATTTCTGCAATATCTTTAATGGTGACCTGTTTCATTAAACCCTCAATAAATAATCTTAGACAATGGATATCTTGCAATTCTTTGCAAACGTTGTCATTAACTATGATTATTATACTGAAACTATTGTATTGTCAAGTTTTATTATTACCTCATTTCTAGTTACACATCTATATACATACCATACATGTATTTAAAATATATTTTTCTATCAATTAAAAGATAAAAACTGACTGTTGGAATTAAAAAAATAAAGAGTGAATCAATGCACGAAAGGAAGAATAAATACAAACGTTTGCAGTTCTCAGCTCTGTACAGGAAATTGCTATATTACTATGAGATAAAAAATGCCCGATCCCCCGGTTAAAAGGGATCGGGCCGGATCAGGAAAAAAGGGTTATCCTACTTCTTTCTTTGAGTCCATACAGAAGCATCTGAATATATTCCGGGCACATGCTCGGGAACATATCGGACATCATTTGCTTCTGCTGCAAAACTATTCTTATTTCGATTCTTATCTCTTAATCTTTTTATAAACATCATAGCGGTATATTTCCATGTTTCTTATACGGCAGGGTTTCCTGTTTATCCGCACACATTTCCATAGATCTGATAAGCTCCTTCCTCACTGATTCAGGGGCAACCACATCGTCCACAATTCCAAGAGAAGCTGCAGAAAAGGGATTCATAAACTTTTCCTGGTACTCATGCATCTTTATCTCACGAATAAGATCTGAATCTTTGGCTGCTTTAATTTCATTTCTGAAAATAATATTAGCAGCGCCTGAAGCACCCATTACTGCGATCTCTGCAATGGGCAGCGCGAGGACACGGTCATATCCAAGAGCCTTGGAAGCCATTCCAATATAGGCGCCACCATAGGCTTTTCGGAGTACAAGAGCCAGCTTGGGAACCGTTGCTTCTGCAATAGCATAAAGCAGTTTAGCTCCGTGACGGATGATGCCTCCATGTTCCTGTTCAGTACCGGGCATATATCCGGGTACATCAACAAGTGAAACAATGGGAATCCCGAAGGAATCACAGAATCTGATAAAACGGGCAGCCTTATCAGATGAATCTCTGTTAAGAGCACCGGCAAACACATTAGGCTGATTCCCGATAACACCTACAGATCTTCCACCCAGACGGGAAAATCCGACTACCATACTCCTGGCAAAATACTTATGAACTTCCAGAAACTCACAGTCTTTATCAAAAAGCAAAGCAATAATATCCCGAATATCATAGGGTCTGTTTGACTGTCCCGGGATAATCCGGAGAATATCCGAAGTATCCCTGTTAGGATCATCCTTACTGTCAACAACAGGAGGAGTTTCCTTATTTGATGAAGGAATAAAGGTGAGCAGTTTACTAACTGTAAGTAGACACTCATCTTCACTGCTGCAGTTAAAGTGGGCATTACCACTCAAGCTGTTGTGAGCCACGGCACCACCAAGGGTCTCATGGCTAACATCTTCACCTGTCACAGCCCTAATGACATCGGGACCTGTTATATACATATGGCTGGTTTTATCCACCATAAATACAAAGTCAGTCAGCGCAGGAGAATATGCGGCTCCACCGGCACAGGGCCCCATGATCAGACTGATCTGGGGAATAACTCCGGAAGCAAGGATATTGCCTCTGAAGATACTTCCATATCCTTCCAGAGACATAACTCCTTCCTGAATACGGGCTCCACCTGAATCGTTGATCTGAATAAAGGGTTTACCAGTCTTCAGAGCCATCTGCAGAGTTCCGGCTATCTTGGAAGCATGCTGCTCCCCGAGAGATCCGCCCAGAACAGTAAAGTCCTGAGAAGACATCCAGACCTGCCGTCCCCCCATAAGTGCGCTTCCGGTTATTACACCATCACCGCTGATTTTCTTTTTATCCATGCCGAAGTCATCGATACGGCTCAGCTCATAGGGCTGATTCTCAATAAAGCTGCCATCATCCACAAGAAGATGGATTCTTTCGCGGGCCGTATGTTTTCCTTTGGCTCTCTGTCTGGCCCGGCGGTCTTCACCACCCCCGGCCAGCATGGACTTCCGCATCTTCTCAAGGAGAGCCAGGCTCTCCCTGTGAGTTCTGGGAAGTTCCGGAACCTGATCAGCCTTTTCTGACTTGCTCACTGAATAACTCCTTGTCATCAGGCTGTCGGTTGGCGATAGGAGAGGAGACCCAGGTTGTGTTCATCAGATGTTTCCAGGTGATATTTTCGCTTGAGATATTTCCTCCCCAGGTTCCGCAACCCAGGGTTAATGTCATAGGCATTCCATTTGTCCAGGCACCGCTGTTGGCGAGACACTGGGGCTGATTTACCATAACTCGTGAAACTTTTACCTGTTCGGAAAGCTGCATAACCCGCTCTTCATTGGAGCTGTGGATTCCACAGGAGTGACCTGCACCGGAGAAGTTGGTTATATCGTTCACCATCTGTACGGCATTGTCAAAATTGTCCCATTTATATACAGCTGTAACAACAGAAAGTTTTTCACCGGAGAAGGGGAAATCTGCACCGATTCCGCTCTCTTCTACAAAGAAAAAACAACGGTCTTCAGGAAGATCAATTCCGGCAATCCTGGCAATCTTAGCGGCTGGCTGGGCAACTACATCTCTGTTGAGGTGAACACCGTCAGGCCACAGAGCAGTCTGGAGTTTATTCTTCTCATCCTCATCACAAAGGTATCCGCCTTCATCCTGAAGAGCAGCAACAAAAGTGTTGTAAATAGTATCCTGAATAAGACAGGCATTCTCAGCTGAACAGCTTGTAGCCTGGTCAAAGGTTTTTGAACGTTTAATTTTATCAGCGACAACGGCCATATCCTGAGTGTCATCAACGATGGTTACTGCATTACCCGCACCTACACCGTAGGCGGGAGTACCGCTGGAATAGGCTGCCTTTACAAGACCTCCACCACCGGTGGCCAGTATAAGGTCACACTGCTCCATGAGATCCTGAGAGTTATCCATGGTGACTTCATCCATATGAATAATAAGATCGGCAGGGTAACCTCCGGCTTCCAGAGCCTCTCTCATTTTATTAACGACAATTTCGTTTGTTTTTCGGGCACGTGGATGGGGAGCCAGGATGATGGCATTTCTTGTCTTAATGGCACTCATTGCCTTAAGAACCTCAGTTGCTTCACAATTGGTACAGGGAACAAGAGCCCCGATAACACCGACAGGTTTGGCAATCTTAATAAGCCCCAGAGCCTTGTTTTCCTCAATAACTCCAGTGGACTTTTCACCTTTCATATCGAACCAGCCGCCCCGGACCTTATTCATCATCTTCCCGTATTTACTGGAGACATCACCCATCTGAGTTTCTTCAAAGGCGAACTCTGCAATTTTCTGTGCAAAATCTTCCTGAATTGTAGCCCAGGCGATTCTCTCGCACATATTATCAACCTGTTCCTGGCTGAAAAACTCTATCTGTTTCTGAGCCGCACGGGCTCTATCCATTAATTTACTGATATATTCTGACATATTATATTCCTTCTTATCCTATTGATTATCCTATTGATTATCCTATTGATTATCCTATTGATTACCCAAACAAGGGGATTTCTCCCCCTGATTATTATGCGTCGGGATTGGGAACCATAAAGTCCCTTACAACAGACAGCAGTTCGGTATATCCAGCCAGGAATCCTCTGAGGGTTCTTGAAGTGGCACCATAGGTTACAAACTCTTCATGTTTCAGGCCGTAAGCTTCATAGGCTTTAGTAAAATCGGGGAACTTCTTGTGAAGTTCTTCCAGAATTGCAGGATCAACGGGTTTATCAATTGTAACTTCTACAGGAACATCACAGTTGTTAAACTTTTTCTGCCATCCTCCGGGAATTGTCTGAACAATGTCATCACCGATCAACTGTGACCAGTGCAGATGGTTTCTGTAGGCTGCAGAGAGGAGTCTGGTTCTGAATCCCTTTTCTTTATAGATCTTATAGGCTTCCTTGAAAGCAGCCACACCAGCCCAGTCCAGAGTTCCGGGGTTGGTAATAATGCCTTCTTTAGCCGCAACAATTTTGAGCCAGTCATCCAGACGCCCCACCATGATGGTACATACGGGAGTCATGTTTGAAACATCTTTCCCTTCGGCTTCTCTTCTTTTCAATCCGCGCTCTACTGCTTCACCCACGGCAACAGCCTGAGGAACAGTAAAACTTACAGTGGCGTTGATGTTGACACCCTGGTATGTAGCCTCTTCAAAGGCTTTAATTCCGGCAGCGGTTGCAGGCATTTTAACCATCATATTAGAAGCCAGTTTATTAAACTGAACAGCCTGAGCTGTCATGGCTTCTGCATCTCTATAGAGCTGGGCATTTGTCTGAATGGAGATTCTACCCTTCTTACCCTTAGTTTCATCAAAAACAGGTTTCAGAACATCAGCACCCTTTACGGCCATCTCTTCAATCAGCTTCCAGGATATATCCACTTCTGAAGCAGTGGGCATTTCTTTGATAAGTTCTTTAATTCTACCCTGCCAGAGGTGCATTTCTTTCTTTAGAACATTAAGAACAATAACGGGGTTGGTAGTCGCTCCGGAGGCTCCGTGGCCGATGGCATATTCCAGCTCTTCGATAGAACAGGAATCGTTCCAGACTTCCATATCACAGATGGACACTGATTTTTTCATTGGACTCATATTACTCATATTTATCTCCTGTTTTCTTTAAACTTATTTGCGTTTGTTGTATTGTATGATAATACCACAATCCGATATTTGTAAAGGGCTTTTTACCCTATTGTCTGATATTCTTACTTTTAAAGTTTTATGATTGAGAGATGGAAGGGTTTTTCAAACTGTTTAAGAAATCATAATAAATACTTAATACTTATACAGAAAAGAAATAATACTTTAATATCCTTTAATGGGAATGTTATTATTACATATCTTTAATTTTGTCAAAATTACTTTTTTGAGAACATATATTGGATCAGAAGAGAAATCTCCGTCAAATACGATTAAAAGGGTCAAGATTAAGAACATATGAATGGCCCTTCCCTTCATTATAGTTTATTTGATTTTTTATCTTAAATCCTCATTAAAAAACTGAAACCTATTCCAAGGGATAGTTGTGGGCAGAACTTTTCGCTCTTAGATTAGAGAACTAACAATGTTCATTTCCTGGGAGAATCGAATACAAATGAAAAAAAGTCTATTTGCTATGTTACTTCTTATATCCACTATGTCTCTCAATGCCCTGAATTCAATCGATGCAGGGGTGCAGTTCGGCTTGCCCCTGGGTGATTACGGAAATTATGCAGGATTCTCTTTCGGCACCGGGTTTCAGATAAATGTAAGCCCGGGCTTTGAGGACGATCTTATTTTTTTCGCCTCTGCAGAAGTTAATAAATGCCAGTCTAAAACGACATGGGTTGACTTCTTTATTGATGTTCCCCTTTTTACAGGACTCGCTTATACCTTTCATGCCACTAAGGATATAGAGATTATTCCCGAACTGGGCATCGGAATCATAAATCACATAGCCTATGGTGATGTTTATCGAACCGGAAACAACAGTGTTGATTATTTTCTGGATACAGCAGGTCGGATCAGCATAAAAACCTCCTACAATCTCAATGACAATATTGCCGTTTACATCCGGCCCTCCTGGATTTACTTCTTTGAGGATGAAAATACCGGCAGCACCCTGGGAGCCCAACTGGGTATGAGTCTCAGATTCTAAATAAAAGGGAAAAATTCATGAAAAAAATACAATCGAAAGTAATACTGATATTATCATTTCTGTTGATCCTGGCAGGATGCAGCAACCTGATTTCTGAACTGGAACGGATAGATTTAAACGGCGAAACAAAAGTGAAACTCCTGGATACAGACGGAAAGAGCGTCCTGGTCGATATGGTCATGACGGAGGAAGAAAAGGGATTGGATTTAGATGGTGATGGTACCGTTGATGTCCCCCTTGTTGAAAGTGAATCCAACCCATCTACAGGAATCTATGCTCTGGACTTTAACAACGATGGAATTGTTGATTTCTACCTCATCGTCTCGGCAACAGGTACGAGTACTCTGAATACTGCCAAAGATGGCAGCGGAACAGCAGGGACAGTCATTGTCAGCGACGATGGAACAGTTACAGGGATCGATACAGATGGTGACGGGAATCCCGATGTAACGGCAAGTACGAGTGATACAAGCAATACGAATGAGACACCAATTGCAGCTGCCACGGAACACAGCATCACCTACAATAGCAATGGAAATGATGCCGGAACAGCTCCCGGCGATTCAACAGTATATTCCACGGGTGAGAGCATCACCATCCTGGGAAATCCGGGCAGTCTGGCAGAGGGATTAAATCTCTTTGTATGCTGGAACACGGCTGCAGATAAAAGCGGCACAGATTACATGGAGGGTGACAGCTTAGTTGTCAGTGACAGCGATATTGTGCTCTATGCCATTTATGGAAATATGATAACTCCGGGTGTGTTTTTTAAAGGCATCAAATATAGATCCATTGGGGCAACGATGACAATGGAAACTGTAGATTGTGATGAAACACTCAGTGGAGAAGTAACCCCTATTTCCCAGCTGATGGGGTATGATCTTGCAGGAATAGGACCCATGTCATTCATGAATTGCACAAGCATAACCAAGCTAAACATTCCTGAAGGAGTCACACGAATAAGACATTCAAGCTTTCAAAATTGCACTGAATTAACTGAAGTTATTATTCCAAGCTGTTACCCGCCCGCCAGCACTTCCACCACCTGACAAGCTTGGTTTCCACCACTCGACAGTCAGCTCTGCAGAATGTGAACACACTGCATTACCAACTGACGACCAATGGAAAATCATAGAGTCAATTTCATTGGGGGAAGGGAAGGTCTTTTGAATCGATAATTTCGCGTTTACTAATTGCTCCGCTGATCAATGCCTGATAACAGATTTTATTAACCTGCCTGTTAATCCCTTCTGATCGATTATGGATCTCACTTCTTGCGGAATCCGAAAAGATAGAAGTATTCCTTCCTGCTATCTTCAGAGAATGATC